>DOOK01000372.1 GCA_003512805.1 Erwinia sp.
AATAATGCAAACCTACTGCTTTACCATAGAGGTCCAGCTTATTGCCGTCTTTGTTATAGATTTCTGCTGCATTGGCTGCACCAGCGGCTAACAGGGCTGGAATAACCAGTGCCAGAATATTGCGCTTCATCATTATTTATTACCCTCATTGGAGTTATCTGGACACCTGCCACTGCCGTCAATAATTCTTTACAGAACTACGATGAGAGTTTGGTGTCTTCCTGTATCTGCACGCATCTTTCCATTGGCGGTCCGGTTAATCTACCTCGAAAATGCTACTAATATCCTATTCTGGTTACAGGGGGAAAGATTGTGTGTCAAAATGTAAATAATACGGAACTTTGTGAACTATATCTAAATTTACAAAAATAAAAAAAGGCCAGCAGAGCTGACCTTAGTTATATATATGAATTTCTTATATTTAATGCATAAATCAGAAGCTGGCGTTGCGCGGCGTTCTTGGGAAGGCGATAACGTCCCTGACGTTTTGCACGCCGGTCACGTATGCAATCAGGCGCTCAAAACCTAAGCCAAATCCGGAATGAGGCACGGTGCCGTAGCGACGCAGATCGCGATACCACCAATAATCTTCTTTGTTCAGCCCCATTTCTGCCAGACGTGCATCTAACACGTCCAGACGCTCTTCACGCTGGGAACCGCCGATGATTTCGCCAATGCCCGGCGCCAGAACGTCCATTGCCGCAACGGTTTTTCCATCGTCGTTCAGGCGCATATAAAACGCCTTAATATCTTTCGGGTAGTTTTTCACCACAACCGGCGCTTTGAAGTGTTTTTCGGCCAGGTAGCGCTCGTGCTCGGAAGAAAGATCAATGCCCCAGGAAACGGCATTCTCAAACTTCTCGCCGCACGCTTTAAGGATTTCAACAGCCTCGGTGTAATCTACCTGGGCAAAATCGGTAGTAACAAATTGTTCCAGGCGCGTAATCGCTTCTTTGTCTACGCGTTCAGCAAAGAAAGCCATATCGTCGGCGCGCTCGGCCAGAACAGCCTTAAAGACGTACTTCAGCATCGCTTCTGCCAGCGCGGCGTTATCTTCCAGATCGGCAAAGGCCACTTCCGGCTCAAGCATCCAGAATTCCGCCAGGTGACGGCTGGTGTTAGAGTTTTCAGCACGGAATGTTGGGCCAAAGGTATAGATTTTGGAAATCGCGCTGGCGTAGGTTTCACCATTAAGCTGGCCAGAAACGGTCAGGAAAGCTTCTTTGCCGAAGAAATCTTCATCGTAATTAACTTTACCTTCCGGCGTACGCGGCAGGTTTTCCATATCCAGCGTAGAGACGCGGAACATTTCACCGGCGCCTTCCGTATCGGAAGCGGTGATCAGTGGAGTGGAAACCCAGAAAAACCCTTGCTCATCGAAAAAGCGATGCAGCGCCTGCGCCAGCGTGTGGCGAACGCGCGCGACCGCACCAATCAGGTTAGTGCGCGGACGCAGATGGGCCACCTCACGCAGATACTCAATGCTGTGACGCTTGGCCGCCATCGGGTAGGTGTCCGGGTCATCAACCCAGCCGATGACTTCAACTGCACTGGCCTGAATTTCAAAGCTCTGGCCCTGGCCTGGCGAGGCCACAATTTTCCCGGTAATCACCACGGAACAGCCGGTGGTCAGACGCAGCACTTCTTCCTGATAATTATTCAGAGAATTATTTACGACGGCCTGGACGGGATTAAAGCAGGAACCGTCATAGACGGCGATAAAGGAAATACCGGCTTTTGAATCTCTTCGTGTACGCACCCAGCCGCGAACGGTGACTTCGCTGTCAACCGCGATCCGGCCTTGCAGTACATCCGCTACAGGCACAACGCTCATATAAGTCTCTCTTATGCAGAATTAAAATTACCCGAAATCGGGGCAATACTATGTTACTTGCCAGAAGATGAGACACAAGAAGAATTCGTTGCAAGGCAGGAGATTTATTGACGAAGGACTATCAGCCAGAGAGAAAGACGCGTGCCTTTCTCTCTGGAAGCAGGCTAGCTGGCTTTTTTAACCAGCGGGAGATCGAAAGCTTTGCGCAGGGCGCGAACAAACGCTTTGTCCTGGCAAATAGTTTTGCCCGGGCTGTCAGAGAGTTTGGCGACCGGTTTGCCGTTGCACTCTACCAGCTTGATCACAATATTCAGCGGTTTTACCTCTGGAATATCGCAGGTCAGCCGGGTGCCAATGCCGAAAATCACCTCTACTCGCTGGCCAAAGTGACGGTAAAGCTCCACCGCTTTCGGCAAATCAAGATTGTCTGAAAAAACCAGCGTTTTCTCCTGCGGATTAATGCCGAGCTTTTCATAATGCGCAATGGCTTTTTCGCCCCACTCAACAGGATCGCCGGAGTCATGGCGCAATCCCTGATAGCTGCTGGCAAAATTGAGGCCGAAATCACGCAGGAAAGCATCCATGGTGATACAGTCGGTCAACGCGATACCCAGACGATGAGGATACTCTTCCAGCCAGGCCTGCAACGCAGCGCGCTGGCTGTTGGCCAGAACGGGGCTGATTTGCTGATGCGCCTGGAACCATTCATGGGCCTGCGTACCTACCGGGGCAAGCTGCAGCCGCCGGGCGACATCATAATTGCTGGAGCCGACCAGCCACGGGAAATCCGCTTTCAGCGTGCTGACAATTGCCAGCTGCACATCGTGAGAAAAACGACGGCGAGTCCCGAAGTCCATCAGCTTAAAGCGAGACATATCTAAATCCGCCGTCAGCTTGCCAAAGTCAAGCAGCTTGCTTTGCAGGCGCTCCACGGCCATAGCGGGAACGATCTGCGGCGAGCGGTGACGATGCACCACTTCGCTGATCAGGGCCAGCAGCGGCACTTCCCACATAATCACCTCAAGCCACGGGCCGGCGATGCGGATGTCCAGCTTGCCCTGATGGTTGCGGATGCGTACCTGAGAAGGGTCATAGCGGAAGTGTTTCAGCCACTGCAGATAATCTGCACTAAAGAAAGGCAGATCGGCAAGATAGCGGCTCTCTTCGTCGCTGAGCGCCAGCGACTGCATCAATGTCACCTGTTGAGCGATTTCCTCAGCATAAATGCCAAGCAGATCGTCACCACGGCAGCGAAACTCAGCCACTACGGAAACGTTCTGATAGCGATGAAATACCGCCTGCTGCATATGCAGCTTGTAGGCGTCCGTATCCAGCAGCGTGGTCAGTATCGGGGAAGCATGTCGTGTCATGGTGCGTTTCAGCATCCTCTGGCGAAGAGCGTTATCCCTGGTTTCAAAAATAGTAATGACGCAGGAGTATAACTTGAATACTCATTTATTGAACCCGATCACAGCACAATTCGATCCGGCAGGTCGAGGGCAATCCGTGCGATTGTTAAGAGAATGTAGCTTTTAACAGCAATTCAGACGGCCCGACACGATTCTCCATGGCAACATTGCAGGAAGCGGAATAGACTTGGAAAGTTAACTAATTATCGACATGAGAAGCACTTATGACGCAACTGCCACAAGCCAAAAATCGCCATGACTATCGCGCGCCGGATTACACCATTACCGATATCGACCTGACGTTTGAACTGGATGCTGCAACCACCCGCGTGACGGCCGTCAGTCGGGTAAAGCGTCTGGGCCAGGCTGATGCGTCGCTGCGTCTGGACGGGGAAGACCTGTCGCTGGTCTCATTGGACATCGACGGTCAGCCCTGGACGGACTACGTGCTGGAAGAGGGCGCACTGATTGTGTCTCGCCTGCCCGACACCTTCACGATGAAAATCGTCAACGATATTCATCCGGATAAAAACAGCGCGCTGGAAGGCCTGTATAAATCGGGCGAGGCGCTTTGTACTCAATGCGAGGCCGAAGGCTTCCGTCATATTACCTGGTATCTGGATCGACCTGACGTGCTGGCGCGGTTTACCACGACGATTATCGCAGAACAACAGCTGTATCCGTATCTGCTGTCAAACGGTAACCGGATTGACAGCGGCGCCGCGGAGAATGGACGTCATTGGGTTAAATGGGAAGATCCTTTTCCAAAACCTTGCTATCTGTTTGCCCTGGTAGCAGGCGACTTTGACGTGCTGCGCGACAGCTTTACAACCCGCTCAGGTCGTGATGTCGCACTGGAGATCTTTGTCGATCGTGGCAACCTTGACCGCGCCGACTGGGCGATGACCTCGCTGAAAAACAGCATGAAGTGGGATGAGCAGCGCTTTGGTCTGGAATACGATCTGGATATCTTCATGATCGTTGCCGTCGACTTCTTTAATATGGGGGCGATGGAAAACAAAGGCCTGAACGTCTTTAACTCCAAATACGTGCTGGCGAAAGCAGAAACGGCGACCGATAAAGATTATCTGGGCATTGAAGCGGTTATTGGCCATGAATATTTCCACAACTGGACGGGTAACCGCGTCACCTGTCGCGACTGGTTCCAACTGAGCCTGAAAGAAGGGCTGACGGTATTCCGCGATCAGGAGTTCAGCTCCGATCTCGGCTCTCGCGCCGTCAATCGTATCGATAACGTTCGCGTTATGCGCGGTGCGCAGTTTGCAGAAGATGCCAGCCCGATGGCGCATCCCATTCGCCCTGAACAGGTGATTGAGATGAATAACTTCTACACGCTAACCGTGTATGAAAAAGGATCTGAAGTCATCCGTATGCTGCATACCCTGCTGGGCGAGACGAATTTCCAAAAAGGCATACAGCTTTACTTCGAGCGTCACGACGGCAGCGCAGCGACCTGCGACGATTTTGTGCAGGCGATGGAAGATGCATCAAACGTCGATCTTTCCCAGTTCCGCCGTTGGTACAGCCAGTCCGGCACGCCGGTGCTTTCCGTGCGCGATGACTATAACGCCGAACTGGAGCAGTACACGCTGCACGTGACGCAAATGACGCCGCCAACGGCCGATCAGAAAAACAAGCTGCCGCTGCATATCCCGCTGGATATCGAGCTTTATGACAGCGAAGGCAATGTGATCCCTTTGCAGCACAATGGGCATCCGGTTCATCACGTGCTGAACGTAACGGAAGAGTTCCAGAGTTTTGTCTTTGACAAGGTTTATCAACAGCCCATCCCGTCGCTGCTGCGTGAGTTCTCTGCGCCGGTGAAGCTGGACTATAACTGGAGCGATGCACAGCTTACGTTCCTGATGCGCCACGCCCGTAATGATTTCTCACGTTGGGATGC
>DOOK01000375.1:0-1470 GCA_003512805.1 Erwinia sp.
ACCTTTCCGGTCTCGGCATTCCTGCTGAACCGCTCTTCCGATCTCTGGCAAAACTGAATCTCCATCTGCTGCAGCCCCAGTTTTGCCAGGGAGTGTTTGACGGCCGCATCGTCAGCGTGCGTCAGACCAGCTGCTATCAGCAGGGAAAGGAGAAAGTAACGCTTTTTCATTGATTATCCTCATGGCCTTATAGTTTGGCCGTTTGATCTCCGCGTCAGGCGCGGGGATGATGCTGTTGATGTAACTGCCGTAGCCGCTCGGTCGCGACGTGGGTATAAATTTGCGTGGTGGAGAGGTCGCTATGCCCCAACAGCATCTGTACGACCCGCAGATCGGCTCCGTGGTTCAACAGATGCGTGGCGAAAGCATGTCGCAGCACGTGGGGAGAGAGCTTTTCGCTGTCAATCCCGGCCAGCGTCGCGTAATGCTTGATACGGTGCCAGAACGTTTGTCGGGTCATTTGCTGCGCGCGGCTGCTGGGAAAAAGGACGTCCAGCGTCTGCCCGTTAAGCAGCCACGGGCGGCCATATTCAATATAATGTTCCAGCCAGTGCAGGGCTTCTTCGCCCAGCGGCACCAGCCGCTCTTTATCGCCTTTACCTACCACGCGCACCACGCCCTGCCGCAGGCTGACATTGTTCAGCGTCAGGCTGACCAGTTCCGTGACGCGCAGGCCGGTGGCATAGAGTAGCTCCAGCATGGCCTTGTCGCGCAGCTCTATCGGAATATCCGTTGAGGGCGCCTGCAGCAGCCGCTCTATCTGCGCTTCGCTGAGATCTTTCGGCAGCCGCTGCGGCAGTTTAGGCGAGGCCAGCAGCGCACTGGGATCGTCTTCGCGCAGCTTTTCCCGGTAGAGATACTGGAACAGGCGCCGCATGGCGCTAAGCAGCCGGGCCGAGCTGCTGGCTTTATAACCGCCCTCCACGCGCTCGGCCAGAAAATCCTGTAGGCCGCCACTGTCCACGTGTAGCAGGTCCAGCTTATGATGCGCCAGCCAGTTCACCAGCGACATCAGATCGAGCCGATAGGAAGCCACCGTGTTTTGCGCAAGATTTCGCTCAATCCATAAGGCATCAAGAAACTGCTCTGTCAGATCGCTGTCCTGCACGTTGACTCCTTTTCTGCTTACCCGACGGCACGCCGTCAAAGCTCAATTCTGATATAATTCGCGCCATTGAACCAGGAGAATTGAGTAAACCGCGTATGAACATCGGGCTTTTTTACGGTTCCAGCACCTGTTATACCGAGATGGCAGCGGAGAAAATCCGTGATTTTATTGGTGAAGACCTCGTTACGCTGCACAATCTGAAAGACGACTCGCCGCAGCTAATGGAGCAGTACGACATGCTCATCCTCGGCATCCCTACCTGGGATTTCGGTGAAATCCAGGAAGATTGGGAGGCGGTATGGACCGATCTCGCCACGCTGAACCTGCGCGGCAAAACCGTGGCGCTTTACGGCATGGGCGAT
>DOOK01000375.1:1580-4838 GCA_003512805.1 Erwinia sp.
CGATCAGGCTGAATACAGCGAATGGTTCCTGGACGCGCTTGGCATGCTGCATGAAGTCCTGCAACCGCTGGGCGTGGTTTTTGTCGGCTACTGGCCTGTCGAAGGCTACGAGTTTATCAGCCGGAAACCGCTGACGGCTGACGGCCGGCAGTTTGTCGGCCTGGCGCTGGACGACGTTAACCAGTTTGAGCTGACGGACGAGCGTATTGCGCAGTGGTGCGAACAAATTCTGACGGAAATGGCTGACTCCCTGTAAGCCCACTGCCCAATGACCTGCGGTAATCCTGCCGCCCGGCGGCACGCCCGGTGTCATGCGGGCTTACCGTGCGTTAACGCACTGTAGGTCCGTCATGCGGCCAGCCTGCCGCAGTGACCTGCGTGCTGGCAGTATGACGTGCTGTAAAGCCTGCCACTCAGTGAAGCGCGAGCAACTGCTGACGGAGCTGTCGCCATTCAGCTTCGTTCATGCTGTCGCGCAGCAGCCAAAGCTTCTCGCGCTCGCCCGTTGCCGAGCGCAGCGTCAGCAGGATCGCCCACTGTGTCATCCACGGCCTGCCGCCAATGCGCCAGTGAGTCTGCCGCCATTGCAGCTGACCATCGTCCAGCAGCGCGATGTCGCCCTCGCGGCTGCGGATACGCCGCTGGCTACGTAAGCACTCAAACACCACCAGCGTCAGCAGCAGCATCCATACAACCGTTAAGCGGGCTGGCCATGGCGCAAGCAGCAGTGCCACCACTGCTACGCCATGCAGTAATAGCGACAGCCACTGCGCTTGCCAGGAGACCCGAAGCTCAGAACGCCACAGGGCCACGCTGCTGGTTTCGCTGTTGGATCAGGTTAACCATGCGCTTCAGTTCCGGATCGGCAGGTTCGCCGTGATTCATCATCCAGTTGAACAGATCGGGGTCGTCGCTTTCCAGCAGGCGAACAAAAAGCTTTTTATCCCCCTCGCTCAGCGTGTCGTATTCGTATTCAAAGAACGGCATGATGGAGATATCCAGTTCCCGCATACCGCGACGGCAGGCCCACTGCACGCGCGCTTTATTTTCAATATCCATGCTTTCCATCGTCAGTCAGTGAAAGATGGGCGCTAGTGTAGCGCTTTTTTAAAGCGATGTTGATGACGCAATTTGGCTTTGCGTTCTGTGCCGCATGATAATTGCTTCTGTTGCCCTGTTACGGCGCCTTTTGTGCGTCGCTTTCAGAAAATGAGTTGCAAAGCCGGGCGGCTCTTTTAACATGAAAGCAGGCTTATTTGACTTCAGGAATCCGCTATGCCGACTTTATCTTTCCCGCCTCGTCAACCTGCGGCCTCTGCTCGTCTGCCGCTAACGCTGATCTCGCTGGAAGAGTGGGCGCTGGTCAACGTGACCGGCGCGGACCGCCTCAGCTATCTGCAGGGCCAGCTGACGCTGGACATCGCTGCGCTGGGCACTAACGCACATTTACCTGCCGCACACTGCGATGCAAAAGGAAAGATGTGGAGCAATCTGCGGCTGTTTCATCGGGGCGAAGGCTTTGCCTATCTGGAACGCCGCAGCCTGCGCGATACGCAAATCAGCGAGTTGAAAAAATATGCCGTTTTCGCCAAAGTCGCTATTGAAGCGGATGACGAAGCGGTGCTGCTGGGCGTGGCCGGTTTTCAGGCTCGCGCTGCGCTGGCCGGGCTGTTTGCCGCGCTGCCGGACGCTGAAAATCCCGTTATTCAGCAGGATGACGCGACACTGCTGTGGTTTTCTGCCCCGGCTGAACGCTTTCTGCTCATTCTGAATCGTGATAAAGCCCTGTCGCTACGCGAGGCGCTGGAGGGGCAGGCGCAGCTGACCGACAGCTCGCAGTGGCTGGCGTTGAATATTGAAGCGGGCCTGCCCGTTATTGATGCCGTAAACAGCGCGCAGTTTATTCCTCAGGCGACTAATTTGCAGGCGCTGGACGCTATCAGCTTTAAAAAAGGCTGTTATACGGGTCAGGAGATGGTCGCGCGTGCTAAATTTCGCGGCGCCAATAAACGCGCGCTCTACTGGCTGGCTGGCCGCGCCGGACGCGTCCCGGCCGCCGCGGATTCGCTGGAGATGAAGCTGGGTGAAAACTGGCGTCGTACCGGTACCATACTGGCCGCCTGCCAGCTGGATAACGGAGACGTTTGGGTGCAGGCCGTGTTGAATAACGACCTGGAACCGGACACGGTGCTGCGGGTGCAGGGCGACGAGGGCGGCAGCCTGGCTATTCAGCCGCTCCCCTACTCGCTCGCTTAACATGGACGATAAGGGGCCGCGCGGCCCCTTTTTCAGGCAACATAAAAATAGATAGCCAGAAAATGACAGATGCTGCCGCCCAGCACAAAGCCGTGCCAGATTGCATGGTTATACGGAATACGTTTTGAGACGTAAAAAATCACGCCCAGCGAATAGATAATCCCGCCTGCCGCCAGCAGCCAAATCCCGCCCGCCGACAGTTTCATCGCCAGTTGATAAATCACAATCAGCGACAGCCAGCCCATCAGCAAATAGGTTACGACCGATAAAGCTTCAAAACGGTGTACGAAAGCCAGCTTAAACAGTACGCCTATCAGCGCCAGGCTCCAGATCACCACCATCAGCCCGTGTGCCAGCGGCGATTTCAGGCCCACCAGCAGAAAAGGCGTATAGGTTCCGGCAATCAGCAGATAAATAGCGCAGTGGTCCAGCTTTTTTAGCCAAATTTTGGCGCGTGGATGAGGGATAGCGTGATAAAGGGTTGAAGCTAAAAATAGCAGGATCATGCTGCCGCCGTAGAGGCTGTAGCTGGTAATGGCAATGGCGTCTGCCTGACTGTCGATCGCCTGCGACAACAGCAGCACCAGCCCTATAATACCGAAGATAAACCCAACGCCGTGGCTGATGCTGTTAGCTACCTCCTCCGCAACGGAGTAGCCTTCCGTTAACTCTTTTTTATTGGTCATGCTTTGTCCTCTTCCCAGGCTGAAACGAACAGGTAGCCAACAGGGGTATACGCCCCGGCTTCTTATCTGCTATCTGTCCGAAAATAACGCATGTTCAGCTTAGACGAGAGTGATTTCAGAGTACAACTGTAAGCTTAAATAAACTGTGAACGGCTGTAACAGGGCTTTCACAAAACAAAACAGGCGCTTATCGGGTGGCCATCGTCCGGGAAAAACCGACTAACGTCCGCCTGCTGCATCAATAAACGTCCCGGTGACGTAAGAAGCCGCCTCGCTTAACAGCCAAAGAATGGCGCGGGCAATTTCATCCGGCTCA
>DOOK01000375.1:4942-16804 GCA_003512805.1 Erwinia sp.
CGCCGCCCCGCTGCATGGGAAGCGTCGGTGCGATCCGGTTAACGCGATCCGCTTCACCACCGTCAGCGTGCATCCCGGTGTAAATCAATCCCGGGCGCACCGCATTAACCCGAATACCCTGTGCGGCGACTTCCAGCGCCAGTCCACGGGTTAGCGTATCCATCGCGCCTTTTGAGGCAGCATAATCCAGGTATTCGTGCGGTGCTCCGGTCCGCGCAGCGGCGGAAGAAACATTCACGATTGCGCCGCCCTGACCGCCGTGCTGAAAGCTCATTCGCCTGACCGCTTCCCGGCAGCAGAGAAAGGTGCCGGTGACATTGGTGGCGAAGACACGATGGATTCGTTCAGCATTCAGCCCTTCAATGCTGGTCTGCTGAAACAAAATCCCGGCGTTATTGACCAGCGCGTTCAGCACTGCGCCTTTTTGATCGAGCGTGTTGAACAGGGCTATCACCTGTTCTTCGTCAGCGATATCAGCCTGCACGCTGAACGCTTGTCCGCCCTGCCGCCGGATAAGCGAGACCACCTCTGCGGCTTCCGCTTCGCGCTGACGATAATTAACCGCTACCTGATAGCCTTGCTGCGCCAGCAGCAGAGCGGTGGCCCGCCCAATCCCCCGGCTACCGCCGGTTACCAAAGCCGTTTTCATTTTGCCTCCTTAAAACTAAAGGGCACTCACGTGCCCTTTATCTGCTGCTCTATTTAACGCGCCCGCCAGGCTTATTCATATTCGCTCATCGGCAAACAGGAACAGAACAAATTGCGATCGCCATAAACATCATCAAGCCGCTTCACGGTCGGCCAGTATTTATTCGCGCTTCCCGCCGGGAAGACGGCCAGTTCGCGCGTGTAAGGATGCGACCATTCGCCGACAATCTCTCTTTGCGTATGCGGTGCATTGACCAACGGGTTATCTTCCGCCGGCCATTCACCTTCTGCCACGCGATCGATTTCCATCCGGATAGCCAACATGGCATCGATAAAGCGGTCCAGCTCCACTTTGCTTTCCGATTCCGTCGGTTCCACCATCAGCGTGCCCGCCACCGGGAAGGACATGGTCGGCGCGTGGAAGCCATAGTCAATCAGGCGCTTGGCAATATCCAGCTCGCTGATGCCGGTTTGCTCCTTGAGCGGACGAATATCCAGGATACATTCGTGCGCAACCCGACCATCCCGCCCGGCATAGAGGATGGGATAGGCCGACTGCAGGCGCGCGGCGATGTAATTGGCGTTGAGAATGGCTACCGAACTGGCCTGCTTCAGCCCTTCCGCGCCCATCATGCGAATATACATCCAGCTGATTGGCAGAATCGAGGCGCTACCGAACGGTGCGGCAGAAACCGCGCCCTGCTGCGTCAGCATGTCGTCAATCTGCACCACGCTATGGCCCGGCACAAAAGGCGCCAGGTGGGATTTTACGCCAATCGGCCCCATACCCGGCCCGCCACCGCCGTGTGGAATACAGAAGGTTTTGTGCAGGTTAAGGTGCGAGACATCCGCCCCGATATAGCCAGGCGTGGTGATGCCGACCTGAGCATTCATATTCGCGCCGTCCAGATAAACCTGGCCGCCATACTGATGAACGATCTGGCAAACCTCACGGATGGTTTCTTCATAAACGCCGTGGGTGGAAGGATAGGTCACCATAATGCAGGAGAGCGCTTCGCCCGCCTGTTCCGCTTTCTGCCGCAGATCGTGAAGATCGATATTGCCCTGTTTATCGCAGGCCACTACCACTACCGTCATGCCGGCCATCTGTGCGGAGGCCGGATTGGTGCCGTGCGCCGAGCTGGGGATCAGGCAGATAGTGCGCCCGCCCTCCTCACGGCTTTCATGGTAGCGGCGGATCGCCAGCAGGCCCGCGTATTCGCCCTGCGCACCGGAGTTAGGCTGCATACAGAGCGCATCATAGCCGGTGAGCTGTACCAGCCATTGCGACAGCTGACCAATCATCTGCAGATAGCCTGCCGCCTGATCGGCAGGGCAGAACGGATGCAGCTCTGCAAACTCCGGCCAGGTAATCGGGATCATTTCCGCGGCAGCATTCAGCTTCATGGTGCAGGAGCCCAGCGGGATCATCGCCTGATTCAAGGCCAGATCCTTGCGTTCAAGGCTGTGCATGTAGCGCATCATCTCGGTTTCACTGTGGTAACGGTTAAAAACCGGATGCGACAGGATGGCCTCTTTACGCAGCATGGCGGGTGGAACGGACGTGCTGTCAGCGACGGTGCCGTCCAGCTCGTCGATATCCAGGCCGTGATTTTCACCCAGCAGCACGGAGAACAGCGCCACCACATCTTCCCGCTGCGTGGTTTCATCCAGCGTAATACCGACCGCATTATGGATATCGGTACGCAAATTAATGCCGAAACTTAGCGCGCGATCCAGGACGGCGGCTTTATCTGTTACCTCGACGGTTAGCGTATCAAACCAGCTTTGATGGCGCAGCGCCATGCCGCTCTTTTTCAGCCCGGATGCCAGAATATCCGTCAGGCGATGGATACGCGAAGCGATACGCTTCAGCCCTTTCGGCCCGTGAAACACCGCGTACAGGCTGGCGATATTGGCCAGCAATACCTGAGAAGTACAGATATTGGAGTTCGCCTTTTCGCGGCGAATATGCTGCTCACGGGTCTGCATCGCCATACGCAACGCCGTGTTGCCCGCTGCATCACGCGATACGCCGATGATCCGTCCCGGCATTGAGCGTTTGTATTCATCGCGAGCGGCGAAGAAGGCCGCATGAGGCCCGCCGTAGCCCATGGGTACGCCAAAGCGCTGTGCAGAACCAAAAACAATATCCGCGCCCTGTTTTCCCGGCGCGGCCAGCAGCACCAGTGACATGAAATCCGCGGCGACACTGACAATCGCTTTCCGTGCCTTCAGCTCATGGATCAGCGAGCCGTAATCATGCACTTCGCCAGTGGTGCCGACCTGCTGTAGCAGCACGCCAAATACCTCCTGATGGTCCAGCGCGCGCTCGGCCTTATCGACCAGCACTTCAAAACCGAAAGTTTCCGCACGCGTCCGCACCACGTCCAGCGTCTGCGGATGAATATCCTCGGCCACAAAGAAGCGGTTCGCGTTTTTAAGTTTGCTGACGCGCTTCGCCATCGCCATCGCTTCAGCGGCAGCGGTTGCTTCATCCAGCAGGGAAGCAGAAGCGATATCCAGGCCGGTTAAATCCAGCGTAACCTGTTGAAAGTTTAGTAATGCTTCCAGGCGGCCCTGAGAAACCTCAGGCTGATAAGGCGTGTAGGCCGTGTACCAGCCGGGATTTTCCAGCATATTGCGCAGAATAACCGGCGGCGTCAGCACCGGCGTGTAGCCCATCCCAATGCAGGATTTATAACGCAGATTGCGGCTGGCGATTGCTTTCAGCTCGGCCAGCGCCTGATGCTCGGTCAACGGATCGCCCACGGCAGGCGCGCCCGGCAGCTGAATATCAGCCGGAACGATAGCGGTAATCAACTCGTTGAGGGAAGCGGCGCCCACCGTTTTCAGCATGGTTTCCTGCTGCGCTGGCGAAGGGCCGATATGGCGTTCGATAAAAGCACCGGTATGTTCAAGCTGGCTGAGAGTAGTCATTAGCGGTAAATCCTGCATCGGACAAAAGCATTAGGGAGAAAAATCTCCGGAGAAGGCTGATAAATCGCCGACGGAACCGGTCAGGGCCGAACGATAAAGGATCGGCCCGCAAAGCTGCATCTATTCGTCGATACTGGTTTTGTACGCGTCTGCATCCATCAGCGAGGCCAGCTCGGTCTCGTCGCTGGCCTTAATACGAAACAGCCAGCCGGCGCTATAAGGATCGCTGTTGACCAGCTCCGGCTCGCCCTCCAGCGCGCTGTTGACCTCGGCGATTTCACCACTGATGGGCGCATAAATATCGGAGGCGGCCTTTACCGACTCGGCTACGGCGCAGTCTTCGCCCTGGCTATAGGTGTTGCCCACCTCGGGCAAATCCACGAACACCATATCGCCCAGCAGCTCCTGGGCGTGGGCGGTAATGCCGACGGTATAAGTGCCGTCTTCTTCTTTACGTACCCACTCATGGCTTTCACGGTATTTCAGTTCGTTTGGAACGTTGCTCATCGCCTGATCTCCTTAGAATAATTCCGGGTCGGCGCCCGTAGCCTAAGCCCGGGCCCCGCTTGCTACGCTACCGGTTTACCGGCGCGTACAAAAACAGGTTTAGTCACGCGAACCGGCATTTCACGGTTGCGGATTTGCACAATCGCCTGCTCGCCAATGCCTGTGGGCACGCGGGCTAACGCAATGCTGTAGCCTAAGGTGGGAGAGAAAGACCCGCTGGTGATCACGCCTTCCTGCAGGTTTCCGGCAGCGTCAGTAAAGCGTACCGGTAAGCCATTGCGCAGCACGCCTTTTTCAGTCATCACCAGGCCCACCAGCTGCTGCCCGATTTTTTCACGCTGTGACGCCAGCGCTTCGCGGCCGATAAAATCGCGGTCCTCGGGCTGCCAGGCAATCGTCCAGCCCATATTGGCCGCCAGCGGCGAAACACCTTCGTCCATTTCCTGACCATATAAATTCATCCCGGCTTCCAGACGCAGGGTGTCACGGGCGCCCAGACCAGCCGGTTTTACTCCCGCCTCCAGCAACTTTTGCCAGAAAGCCGCCGCCTGTTCGTTGGGCAGCGCAATCTCATACCCGGCTTCGCCGGTGTAGCCCGTAGTGGCGATAAACAGCTCGCCAGCCTGCACGCCAAAAAAGGGCTTCATGTCCGCTACCGCTTCCCGCTGCGTCTCATCCAGTAGCGAGTGGACTTTTGCCTGTGCCTGTGGCCCCTGCACCGCAATCAGCGCCAGGTCATCGCGCTCGGTCAGGGTCAGGCCGTACCCTTCCGCGTGCCGGGCAATCCAGGCAAGATCGCTTTCCCGCGTGGCAGAATTCACCACCAGCCGGAAAAATTCTTCGTTCATAAAGTAAACAATCAGATCGTCAATGACGCCAGCGGAAGCGTTGAGCATGGCGGTATAAAGGGCTTTGCCGGGTTGAGTCAGTTTGGCGACGTCATTGGCATGCAGATAACGCAGAAATTCGCGGGTACGGTCGCCGTGCAGATCGATAATGGTCATGTGCGAAACATCGAACATGCCGGCATCGCTACGTACTGCATGGTGTTCATCCAGTTGCGATCCGTAGTGCAGCGGCATCATCCAGCCATGGAAATCCACCATGCGAGCGCCGCAGGCCTGATGCTGTTCAAACAAAGGGGTCTGTTTCATATCACTCCTCAGGCAAAGTATTCGGCGTCGGCAGGCAGCCCGGCGCAAACGATATCCTTGCCCCGAACTTACCACCGAAATCCGTCGCTAACCATAAGTTAAAACGGGTATGATTTATTTGACCGTGCTCGCAGGCAGCGAAATCAGATAGATAAGATCCCTCTTTTTTGCCCATTTAATACGCAAAAGTGCCCGTAACCAGCCAAAATGGCAGGATAAAATCAAAGCATCGGCCCGTTAAAGATGAAAACCTGCTTTAAGGCTTAAACCTGATGATTAGAAAAAGTAATGCGAATGAGCGACCTGAATTAGAATTTCTCAAACGATGCGCCTGTTTGGGGCAGGCTGCACAATCAGGATGCACTGGATAAAAACCCCTTGTTTACCTCTTAAAATGGCGCATTCAGGATCTACTTCACCTGTGGTTTAAAACATAAAGGCTAAGTGTTAAGTCTGAAGGTGTGCTTTCGCATAAAATTACCGTTTTACCTACAGCCTGCCGTTTTGCATGTTCTACTTACAAAATATGAGCGTCACTCAGGCCTTTTCTGCTTCTGACTCTACGGGAGATATAGCGACATTAATGGTGGAGACGTGCTGTGCTGGCCTCGGATTTAAGCGTATGCCCGCCAGGCTTACCGTACCTTTTTGAGAACGCGAACTCGAAGAGAATGACGCTGATGCGCAGGATGGAAAGTAGCTCGCTGAGATTAAGAAGCCCCTGCGACGGGGCAAAGGGGTAACAATCAAAACTCGCGCTTAACAGTAATAAAACCATTAAAATTCACGTCACATTCATAATCATTAGCAATAGCTGAAACCAGAAAAACATCTTCTTTATTGTCAACACTTCTGAATGTAAACTTAATTATCAGGTTCCTGGCATTATATTGTGAAAAGAGCTCCTTTAGTCGTGGTATTTTTTCACTCTGAGCATTTTTCAAAGTTTCAAGAGCATATTGCCCTGAAAGAATATCATTTACGGGCTCGTTAAAAATAAGCTCTGCTTTAGTCTTCTCCTTTACTATCGTATTTTTATCTATATTCAAAATATCAGACATCTTATCTGTCATGGCTATTGCAGTTCCAGAATGCGGTTCTTTGCAATTGTTATCGATAAAAGCCACAGAGCTGAACGCGGCCAGGTAAAGTAATAACATTAAATACTTCATTCAACTATCAGCTCCTTGTCCATGCTGTCCCATATCTGTTGACGATACCAAGGGGGCAGTACAATGCAGCCATTTGATGCCGTACCGGGTGATTTTTTGCTGTCACCATGAATTAAAAAACCGTCGCGGTTGCACATGCTATTACCCCTATCTGGTTCCAGTCGTAGCGTAAACACACCTGCTTTTTTATGCATGAATGGCACGCCCACAATCCTGTATTTCCCTCTTGGTAAGGGGCCTTTATTGCGCAGACATTCATACTCAGGATTATCCTTATAGCCTGGCGCGCCAGCATAACTTGCACTGAACTTATATACACCGTTATGTTTGAAGGTCCTGAGCTTTACGTTATAGATCCATGCCATGAGTGACTCTCCTTGTTTATATTTCTGCTTTACTCCTGTTGCAGGATAACTAAACAGGATTCCTTTAAACATTTCCAGAGCGGCAAAGCGAAATGAAGCTATTGTATGACCAAAATCAAAAAAAAGAGTTTTCTCCGGGCCTGCCATATTATTTCTGCAAATCGGCTTTTTGGCCTGAGCCCTTACAAATGATGAACGACTCCCTGACTTCTTTCGCCTGGCGGCATACTCATCAGGCACTGTCGCCGTAAATATCAGGATACCTTCATGTAATAAGTATTTAGAATTATAATAATTTTGAACGATGACATGTAACTATCAAAGTAAATTTGAGTTCCCTTCCCTGGCCTTTTTATAAATTCACAACTTCCCTCGTATTGTGTCCACAATAATTATACAACGTCTTGTGGGAACCAGTCCTGAAAGTGCCGCTATAGAGCGGCATCCTCTTTGTAGGCGTTATTTCCGGGCAATAGGGCTGATTTCATTGAGGGACAGGCAATATAAAACTGCCAGGCTGCAAACATCCGTCACAGATTTCCTGCCACAGTAGTGCTCAGAAAAAAGCAAAGAAGAAGAGACGCTTTACAAGGCAATACGGGGTAAAAAAGGCAGATGCAGGATGAAAGAAACCAGCGTTCAGGAAGGCCCTGAACGCTGAAAAAATCACTTTAACCACTCAGGCAGATCGTGCAGGCCCATCGCCTGCTTCAGCAGGCGAGGTTTTACGCCCGGCAAATTATCCGCCAGGCTCAGGCCGATATCACGAAGCAGCTTCTTCGCCGGGTTGTTGCCTTTAAACAGCTCACGGAAGCCCTGCATACTTGCCAGCATAACGGCCGCACTGTGCTTGCGGCTGCGCTCGTAACGTCGCAGGTAAAGATGCTGGCCGATGTCTTTGCCCTGCTGATGCAGGCGTTTGATTTCACCAATCAGCTCGGCGGCATCCATAAAGCCCAGGTTAACGCCCTGACCTGCCAGTGGATGGATGGTATGCGCCGCATCGCCGACCAGCGCCAGACGATGCGCGGCGAAATTGCGTGCATAACGGCCCATCAGGGGGAAAGCCTTGCGCTCGCTTTCCAGCTTGCACAGGCCCAGACGCATATCAAAGGCGACGGACAGCTGCTGGTTAAAGACATCTTCCGGCATTGACTGTAAGCGCGTGGCTTCCTGCGGCGGCAGTGACCAGACGATAGAACTGAGATGCGGATCGCTGAGCGGCAGAAACGCCAGAATGCCTTCACCGTGAAATACCTGACGCGCCACGGCGTCATGGGGCTGTTCGGTACGAATATTGGCGACTAACGCATGGTGGTCGTAATCCCAGAACGTCAGCGGAATATCCGCCTTGTTGCGCAACCAGGAGTTGGCACCGTCGGCGGCCACCAGCAGCCGCGCGGTCATCATGGTGCCGTCACTCAGCGTCACGAAAGCTTCGTTATCACCAAATGCCACCTGCTGCAGCTCCGCTGGCGAAATCATCGTGATATCGCGTGATTCGTTAGCTTTTTGCCACAGCGCCTGATGAATAACCGGGTTTTCAATAATATGGCCCAGATGCGCCATGCCCTGCTGGCCGTCATCAAATTCAATACGACCAAAGCTATCGCGATCCCAGACTTCCATACCGTGGTAGGCACTGGCCCGGTTGGCCTGGATAGCGCTCCAGACATCGAGGTGCTGCAACAGGCGCTCGCTGGCGGCATTAATAGCAGAGACGCGCAGCGCGGGCGCGCTGTCGGCTGACATCGCCTGCGGCGCTTCGCGTTCCAATACGGCAATCTTCATGCCGCTGCCCTGTAATCCACAGGCGACGGCCAGGCCGACCATTCCGCCTCCGGCCACAATAACATCATAGGTTTGCATCACTGCTTTCTCCTTAACGCTCGACCCAGCCTAACGTGCGCTCGGCCAGCAAATTACGCACCAGCGGCAGCGAATCCATCACCATCAGGCCCAGATTTCGCCCCAGCACCAGCGGCGTGTAGCGGTTAGCAAACAGCCTGACCAGACTGTCGGTTATCCCGATAGTAGCAACGGCATCCGGCTGGCGACGCTGCTGATACTGCTGCAACACGCCATAGCTGCCGATATCCTGTTGCGTTCGCCAGGCCGCAGCCGTGGATTCCGCCAGCGACATCACGTCCCGGATACCTAAATTAAATCCCTGCCCCGCTATCGGATGCAGCGTTTGCGCCGCATTGCCGACCAGGGCCAGGCGATGAGAAACGTGCTGCGAAGCCGACAGCAGCGCCAGTGGGTAACTGTAGCGTTGCCCGACCTGAGTAAAACGCCCCAGCCGCCAGCCAAAGGCTTTTTGCAGTGCGTCCAGGAATTGCCGATCGTCCCAGCCGTCAATCTGCGCTTTTTGCGCCAGCGGATGGCACCAGACCAGCGAACTGCGACCAGAGGACATGGGTAACAGCGCCAGTGGGCCATGCTCGGTAAAGCGCTCAAAGGCTCTTCCCTGATGCGGCTGCGCAGTGGAGACATTGGCAATCACAGCCACCTGCTGGTAATCCTGAGACGTCATCTGCACACCGCAGGAGGCGGCGACGGCGGAGCGGGAACCGTCTGCGGCCACCAGCAGCTGCGCTGTCAGCGTGTCGTTATTGTCCAGCAGTACGCTGACCTGCTGCTGCGTGCGCTCGACTTTCGCTACCTTTGCCGGGCAAATCACGCGGACACCGGGCGCTTTTTGCAGCAGTTTAAAAAGCCGCTGACCAATATCGTGCAGCTCCACCACCTGTCCCAGCGCGGGGATACCGTAATCTTCCGCCTCTAGCGAAACGAAGCTGGCGTGCCCGCGATCGCTGACGTGAACATGGGTAATCGGTGTGGCACAGGGCTTTAACGCGGCCCAAAGATTGATTGCCGCCAGCTGCTGACAGGTGCCTTCCGCCAGCGCTATCGCCCGGCCGTCATAGCCAGGATGCGTTCTTGATACGGGATCCTGCGCTTCGATCAGCGTCACCGGCAGCCTGCCCTGGGTCAGCCAGGAGACAGCCAGCGCCAGCGTCGCCCCCGTCATTCCACCGCCTGCAATGATCATGCTCATCGTGTTTTAGCCGCCGCCATTAAAGCTTCAATTTCATCCGGATCTTTCACTACGCTGTCGGTCAGGTTTTCATTGCCTTCTTCGGTGATCACAATGTCATCCTCTACGCGAATGCCGATGCCGCGATATTCCACAGGAACGTCCGCATCTGGCGCGATATAGAGACCAGGCTCGATCGTCAGCACCATGCCGACTTCCAACACGCGATCGCGCTCATGGCCGTAGCCACCAACATCGTGTACATCCAGTCCCAGCCAGTGGCTAAGGCCGTGCATAAAGAAACGGCGATGCGCCTGTTCCGCAATCAGCGTATCAACGTCACCCTGCATCACGCCCAGCTCGACCAGCCCCGTGACCATAATACGTACCACTTCCGCATTGACCTCACGGATGCTTGTGCCGGGACGAAACAGCGCCAGTGCCCGATTAAGCGAGGCCAGCACGATAGCGTAGACGGCGCGCTGGGGCTTGCTGAATTTACCGTTAACCGGGAAAGTGCGCGTGATGTCACCAGCGTAACCTTTCAGTTCGCAGCCCGCATCGATCAACACCAGATCGCCATCGCGCATCTGAGACTCGTTTTCGGTGTAGTGCAGGATGCAGCCGTTTTCGCCGGAGCCAACAATGGTGTTATAGGAAGGGAAGCGCGCGCCGTGACGGTTGAATTCATGCTGAATTTCACCTTCAAGCTGATATTCAAACATGCCTGGACGACACTGCTGCATCGCTCGGGTGTGCGCCAGCGCGCTGATGCGGCCAGCTTCACGCAGCACGGCCAGCTCTTCCGGAGACTTGAACAGCCGCATCTCATGCACCCAGGGGCGCCAGTCGGTCAGCGTCGGCGGTGCACTCAGATTCTGACGGGCACCGCGCCGCAGCTTATCCAGCGAGTTAAACAGCAGCGCATCGGCCTGTTCGTAAAGTCCCTGCGCGTGATAAACCACATCCAGGCCATTCAGCAACTGCGGAAGTTGCTCACTCAAGGCGTCCCAGGGCAGCGCGCGATCCACTGCGAGTTTTTCCGGCGCGGCATCCTGGCCCAGACGACGGCCAAACCAGATTTCAGCGTTAAGATCGTGAACGCGATTAAACAGCACGCTGTGGTTGTGGTTTTCCGCGCTTTTAATCAGCACCAGCGCCGCTTCCGGCTCGTTAAAACCGGTAAAATACCAGAAATCGCTGTTCTGACGATAAGGGTACTCGCTGTCATTGCTGCGCGTTGCCTCCGGCGCGGCAAAAATCACCGCCGCGCTGGCCGGTGCCATTTTTGCCAGCAGCGCCTGGCGACGGCGCACGAACTCTTGCTGTGTCATCCGCTTCTCCTGAATGCTATCCATCTTAAGCGCTCCCAAAGCGTGCGTTTTCCTGCCGCCGCCCGTAGCGCGGCAAAAATTAGTGCAGCGTGGGTTTTTTCACTTCAACCGCGGTGGGCACGACATGAGTAAAGGTGTCATGGCAGAGCAGCGCCGCCACGCGCACGTACTCAATGACCTCTTCCAGAGATTGTTCCAGCTCTTCCTGATCCTCATCTTCATCATAGCCGAGCTGGGCGATAGTACGCAGATCGTCAATGGCTTCGCCGGTTTCGCCCTTAACCTTATCAAGCTTCGGCTGTGAAACGCCCAGCCCCAACAGGAAATGGTTAACCCAGCCCGCTAATGCGTCCGCGCGATCGAAGACGGTGATATCGTCATCTTCTGGCAAATAGAGCTGGAACAGGAAGCCTTCATCCTCCAGCGTATCACTGATGCCCTGATGCAGCTGCTGCAGAGGCTGAGCCAGCGTTTGCGAGAAGGCCATGCCCTCGTTTGTTAAATCGTGTACCAGCGTTTGCCAGCTGCTGTCTTTGTTGCCACCGCAGAGCATCCCGCTGATCAGGCCATGCATTTCAGCCGGGGTCATTCCTACCCCCTGCTGCGTCAGAGCTGAAGCCAGCGTGTCATAGCCCGGCATTGTGTTTGTTAGCGACATAGGTTTTGGTCATCGTTGGCTGGATAAGTTCGTAGATCGGAAGA
>DOOK01000299.1:0-3877 GCA_003512805.1 Erwinia sp.
TGCCGGCATGGATCGACAGGCCGTCAGAATCATGCAGGGCAGGACGGAAGTTAACCTGCGATGAAGGCTGGTTAGCACCGAACAGGTACATGCTGGTCAGCGGGGCTACGCCCAACTTACCGACTTTATCGCGCAGGAAAACTTTTGACTGGACGTCAACCGTGGTTTCTTTCCCTGGCGTGATCAGGAAGCGATAGGCACCTGTCGCCCGCGGCGAATCAAGCAGCGCATAGATAATCAGATGTTTGTCAGCCGGCTTTGGTCGTTCTACCCAAAACGTTTTGAAACGCGGGAACTCCTCGCCAGATGGCAGCGCGGTGTCGATAGCCAGCCCACGTGAAGAGAGACCATAAACCTGACCGGCACCGATAACGCGGAAATAGCTGGCGCCCAGGAAGCTGGTGATCTCGTCATCTTTTTTATTTTTGCTGTTAAGCGGGTAAAGCACTTTAAATCCGGCAAAACCGAGGTTTTTAACGGTTTCAGGATCGTGCTTAACATTGCCGAAATTAAAGAAGTCCGGTGAATATTTAATCTCGTGAACGGTAGAAGCCGTCACTTCATTAATTTGCACCGGCGTGTCGAAGTACATACCCTGGTGATAGAATTCCAGCTTGAACGGGGTTTTCAGCTTGCTCCACCAGGCTTTATCGCGATTGAACTGGATCTGCTGATAATCAGCATATTTCATCTCGCGCAGTTGGGAAGGTAAATTGCTTTTGGGCGCTTCATACCCTTTCCCGGCCAAATCTTTCGCCTGTTTTGCTACATCATCAATGCTGAAAGCCCAGCCGGAGCTGGCATACATTGACAGCAAAACCGTTGCGCCAAGCAGACGCAATTTCATCAGTTTTGGCTTATTTTTCATTTTAATCAGCACATCCCCCCCTTTCGTGTGCTTAAATCAATCCCATCCATCTTAATGGATAATTCGTAACTCCGACAGCCCAACACCATTTTTGTTCCTCGCATTTGCTGCTTTTAGCGCCCTGTTCTCAACTGCTTAGCGGATACGGATTCCCCTGATAGTATACCTGTGTTTTCTCCACTAGAGTAAGCGCTAAGCTTTAGCGTGGCTCAGGGCGAGCAAACGCTGTAACATATTGAATATGGGACGAATATGATAAAAAAGACCGGGCAGCGAGAATATTTTTTTGACTCGATCAGAGCTTATCTGATGCTTTTAGGGGTGCCTTTTCACGTCTCGTTGATTTATTCCAGCCAAAGCTGGTCAGTAAATAGTCCGCACACTTCCGAATGGCTTACGCTGCTGAATGATTTTATTCACGCTTTTCGTATGCAGGTGTTCTTCGTTATTTCCGGCTATTTTTCCTATATGCTTTTCTTACGCTATAGCCCGCAATACTGGCTGAAAGTGCGTCTGGAGCGGGTGGGTATTCCTATGCTGGCTGCCGTTCCGCTGCTTACGCTGCCGCAGTTTTTTATGCTGAAAGCATGGACCTCAAAAATCGGCGACTGGAGCCAGCTCACGCTGTATCAGAAATTTAATGCGCTTAGCTGGGATCTTATCTCACACCTGTGGTTTTTACTGGTGTTGGTGATGTTGACCATAACCGGTGCATGGCTGTTTAAAAAGCTGCGTGACGGG
Organism: Erwinia sp.; assembly: GCA_003512805.1. Lineage (GTDB taxonomy): Bacteria > Pseudomonadota > Gammaproteobacteria > Enterobacterales > Enterobacteriaceae > Erwinia. The sequence goes on from DOOK01000299.1 coordinate 1,610, forward strand.
CGATCATTAACGGACTATTCCGAGCTGAACTGGACTAAACTTAGCCTGGCTATTCTGGTTTGCAGCCTCATTTGGGGCGCGATCCGGCGACTGCTCTTTATTTTTGAGCCACAGCTGTTAGGCAATGCCCTGTTTAATTTTGTGGTTATGCAGACCCTGTTCTTCCTGCCCTTTTTTATCCTGGGCGCAATGGCGTGGAAATATCCGGCAATTAAGGCCCTCTTAATTAAGCCCGTCCCCTGGACTTTTATCGGCGCCGCCGTCGCGTTTATTGCCTATATCGCCAACCAGAGCTGGAGCAAAGGTGAAGGCTGGCTTTATGAAATTGACGCGGTGGTGTCGATGATGATGGGCCTGTGGATGGTTAACGTGGTGTTTTCGCTGGGGCATCGCCTGCTGAACAGCCATTCGCCTCGGGTGACCTATCTGGTGAACGCCTCATTATTTATCTATCTGGTGCACCACCCGCTGACTATCCTTTACGGTATTTTCCTGGTGCCCCATATCGGCAGCAATACGCTGGGCTTTTTCGCGGGCCTGGTGTTTGTCTTCGGCATCGCATTTATCCTTTATGAAATCCATTTGCGTATTCCGCTGCTGCGTTTTCTTTTTTCCGGCAAACTGCCGCAAAAGTAGCGCCTGCATGCTGGCCCGGCGATGCCGGGCCTTTTACAACAGCCATTCTATCGGTAAACGCCAGACCAGCCGCACCAGCAGTCGTTGAATAAAACGGGTGCCAGGCTCGTGTCGGTGAACGATCTCTTTATCGCCTTCGCCGGGATATTCTACCCAATTTACCCTTCCCCATTTATCCAGCCGCAGCGTCCAGGCGCGATCGCGGATGCGACTGATAAAACGCTGATGGATACTGGTAGCCAGCGTCTCGCTTTCAATCACAAAACCCATTTCAGTGTTGAGCATCGCGGAGCGTGGATCGAAATTAAACGAGCCTATAAATACCTTTTCATTATCGACGCTAAAGGTCTTGGCGTGCAGGCTGGAACCGGAGTTCCCGGTCAGACCGCGATCGTGCGGCTTTTCACGAAGCCCGGTATTGGGTTTCAGTTCGTAGAGCGTAATACCGTGCCGTAACAGCTTCTTGCGCCATTTGGCGTAGCCAGCGTGCACCACAGAGACATCGTTTGCCGCCAGCGAATTGGTCAAAATAGCTATTTTTACGCCTTTTCTGACCAGCGCCAGCAGCTGCGCCACGCCCGCACGGGTGGGCACAAAGTAGGCCGAAATGATATCGAACTGCCGCTGGGGCTGGCCGATAACCTCCAACATGCGCTGGGGCAACAGCGTCGACTCTTTGGCACGGCCCAGGCCCTTACGCGGATCGTCGCTGAGCAGGCGCGTTTTAGCCCAGGTAAGCGGCAGCTCCCCCGCCGTCAGGCTTGCGGTAAAAGAGGACGCTTCAATACGTTGCAGGTAACGTTTGACCTGCGGATTATCCAGCCAGTCGGTAGGCAACGACGCTGTGCCACGCTGGGTTTCATGCTCAACGTCCACGACTTTACTGAAGGGTTGAACGGCATGGCTTTCCCAGTAACGTTCAAAATCCGCTGTTACCTCTTTAACGACCGGCCCGATAGCCAGCACGTCCAGATCGGAAAAAAGCGGTTCATCGCCTGCGCCAAAATATTCATCGCCTACGTTACGTCCCCCTACGATGGTGACTTCACCGTCCACGGTAAAACTTTTGTTGTGCATGCGTCGGTTCAGGCGCGCAAAATCAGTGAGATAGCCCAGCGCACGCAGCGTGCGAAACGAAAAAGCATTAAACAGCCGCACCCGAATATTTTTATGGCGACTCAGCTCGCTGAGCGTAGGGTCCATCCCCATAGTATTGTTGTCATCCAGCAGCAGGCGCACCTTTACGCCACGTTCGGCTGCCGCCAGGATGGCGCTGAACAACAGACGACCGGACATATCGTCCTGCAAGATATAGTACTGAATATCCAGCGTGCGCTCGGCGTTCACCATTAGCTGATAACGGGCGGCAAAGGCATCCAGGCCCTCTTCCAGCGGATAAATACCGCTGTGTTCAGGGTGGTTCTCTACCAGAGAGGAAACAGCGCTCGTCAGCGACGCGCGCGCCGCCGGCTCATTTTCAGGCGCAAAAGCTTCAACCACGGTTCTTCCTTTTGTAATTTCCCGAGGGGACAGGCGGTGAGAAACAGTTCAAACACCTCCTATTATTGTCCCAGCGGCGGCAGATTGTCATGCGACTGTTCTGATAGCCATCGGGCAGCAGTGATAAACATA
>DOOK01000299.1:4015-4804 GCA_003512805.1 Erwinia sp.
TAAACATAGTCGTTAAGATCAATTGGTCTAGACTTAGCGCATATTGCGCAGGTTTTGCTACGAGGAAAACGTCATGAGAGTAACGCATCCACTGCCGTCTCAGGAGCGAGACCAGCCGTTGTTCAAAAGTTTTTTTCAGGGCAGTTTCGCCTGTTCCACCGCCTGTCGCGGAGAGGGAAAAAGGGTTGACCTGGTCATTAACAGCGGTCACGACATGCTGCTGGAAAAAGACTATGCGCAGCTGGCGGCTAACCAGCTGCTGACGGCGCGTGACAGCGCACGTTGGTATCTGATTGAAAAGACACCCGGTCACTATGACTGGTCAACATTCCTGCCCATGCTGCACGCTGCTGAAAATAACGGGCTGGAAATAATCTGGGAGCTGGCGCATTTCGGCTGGCCCGATGGCCTGGACATCTGGCAGCCGGCCTTTGTCGATCGCTTTGCCGCCTTCGCGCGCGCAATGGCTTGCCTGATGCGGGATGAAGGCTATCAGACACCTTTTTTTACGCCGGTGAACCAGATTTCATTCTGGGCGTGGGCCGGTGCCGAGGCCGCGCTATTCAATCCTGGCGTAACGGGCCGCGGCAGAGAACTTAAACAGCAGCTGGTCAGAGCGTCGCTCGCTGCGATGCGCGCTATCCGTGAGGAACTGCCGGGCGCAAGATTTGTTCTGACCGATCCGCTGGTTCATATTGCCACGCAGGACGCATCAGCCGCCGCACGAGAGGAGGCTCAACGCCAGCACGAAGCGCAGTTTGAGGCCTGGGAGATGCTGAGCGGGCGGCT
>DOOK01000296.1 GCA_003512805.1 Erwinia sp.
GGCTGTACGGGATCTGCGCCCATTCAGAACATCGGCGCTTATGGCGTAGAATTAAAAGATGTCTGTGAGTATGTCGATATTGTACACCTGCCTGAGGGCAACATCAGCCGCCTTTCCGCGCAGACCTGCCAGTTTGGCTACCGTGACAGTATCTTCAAGCATCAATACCAGTCCGGTTACGCTATCGTCGCCGTTGGATTGATCCTGAAAAAGCAGTGGTCGCCGGTTATCACCTATGGTGATTTAAGCCAGCTTTCTCCGGCAACGGTTACGCCAGTGCAGGTTTTTGACGCAGTATGTGCGATGCGCAGCAGCAAACTCCCCAATCCGGCTGAAACAGGCAACGCGGGCAGTTTTTTTAAAAATCCGGTAGTGGCGGCTGAGCAGGCGGCTGTCATTGCGGCAGCATGGCCGGATATGCCGCGCTATCCGCAGGCTGACGGCAGCGTGAAGCTGGCTGCGGGTTGGCTAATCGACCGCTGCGATCTTAAAGGTTATAACGTAGGCGGTGCCGCGGTTCATCAGAATCAGGCGCTGGTCTTAATCAATAAAAATCGGGCGACCAGTGACGATATCGTGGCGCTGGCACACGAGGTTCGTCAGCGTGTCGGACAGAAATTCAACGTATGGCTTGAACCTGAGGTACGTTTTATCGGCGCCGAAGGCGAGCAGGATGCTGTCGGAGTGATTGCATGAAAGACCAAACCGTGCCGTTAAAACTTGTTGCCTTGCTGGCCGATGGCGAATTTCATTCCGGCGAGCAGCTGGGCGAACAGCTGGGCATGAGCCGTGCCGCTATCAATAAGCATATTCAGACGCTGAAAGAATGGGGCATCGATGTATTTACCGTCACCGGTAAGGGCTATAGCCTGTCGGGCCCGATCCAGCTGCTGAATGAAAAAACGATCCTTTCGCAATTAGATCAGGGTGGGCTGGCGGTGATCCCTGTGATCGATTCCACCAACCAGTATCTGCTCGACAGAATGGCTACGTTGCAGTCCGGCGATGCCTGCGTGGCAGAATATCAGCAGGCCGGTCGCGGTCGTCGCGGTCGTCAATGGTTCTCGCCTTTTGGCTCCAATCTCTATCTCTCTATGTACTGGCGTCTGGAGCAGGGGCCGCTTGCAGCCATGGGGCTGAGCCTGGTTATCGGCATCGTCACAGCAGAAGTTCTGCAGGCGCTTGGTGCAAGTGATGTCAGGGTTAAATGGCCGAACGACCTCTATCTGCACGATCGCAAACTGGCCGGTATTCTCGTCGAACTGACGGGGAAAGCAGGCGATGCAGCCAATATAGTCATAGGGACAGGGATTAATCTGGCGATGCGCTCGCCGGACGCCAATGTCGTTAACCAGGCGTGGATCAATTTGCAGGAAGCAGGCGTTGCGATCGACAGAAACAAACTGGCTGCCAGCCTGGTCAATAAAATGCGCGAATCACTGATGCTCTTTGAACGCGAAGGCCTGGCACCTTTTATTGAACGCTGGGGCAAACTGGATAACTTCCTGGACCGACCGGTAAAACTGCTGATAGGCGACCGTGAAATACCGGGCATCGCCAGAGGCATCGATCAGCAGGGCGGTCTGATTCTGGAGCAGGATGGCGTACGTAAGTCCTGGGTAGGTGGCGAAATCTCTCTGCGCCCACAGGATTAATATAAAGGGGCCGTAGCCCCTTACCTTCATCTCCTGAAACGCTAACGGGCCTGCAGAAAAGTCAGCAGGTCCTCGTTGAGCTGTTGCTGATGCGTGGCGGGGAAGCCGTGCGGTGCTCCCTCGTAAATCTTCAGCTGTGCGCCCTTAATAGTCTCGGCGGACAGCTTGCCGGTCGCTTCAAAAGGGACAACCTGATCGCTGCTGCCGTGAATAACCAATGTCGGCACGTCAATCCTCTTCACGTCCGGACGGAAATCGGTTTCTGAAAAAGCGGTAACGCAGTCGATAGTGCCTTTTAGTGAAGCCAACAGGGCAATATTCAGCGTTTGCGTTCTTACCCCTTCCGATACCGTCATCCCCTTGTTGAGACCATAAAAAGGCGTAGCGAAATCGCTAATAAACTGCGCACGATCTTTACGCAATCCCGCTTTGATATCGTCAAAAACAGATTTTTCCACGCCTTCCGGATGGTCATTGGTTTTGATAAAAATCGGCGTAACGGCCCCCAGCAGCGCCAGGCCGCTCACGCGTTCGGTACCATAGCGGCCAATATAGCGAGTGACGTCACCGCCGCCCATAGAGAAGCCGACCAGCGTAATGTCGCGCAAATCGAGATGTTGAATCAGGTCATGAATATCGGAAGCAAAAGTATCATAATCATACCCTTCCCAGGGTTGATCGGATCGGCCGAAACCTCGCCGGTCGAAGGCTATAACGCGGTAACCGCGTTCGGCCAGAAAATTCATTTGGCTGTCCCACATATCGGCATCCAGCGGCCAGCCGTGGCTGAACAGCACCGGTTTACCCTTGCCCCAGTCTTTATAATAAATCTGCGTACCATCCTGCGTCCTGAACGTGCTCATGCATGTTTCCTCAGTTAACGGTTGGGTTGACCTGTTTAACCATAGCGGGACTTATGCCAGAAAGGTAAATAACAGGGCGACGGAATGACCGGCAAGAACAAGATTGGACTACCACGTTCCTTAGCCGGAAGGAGCCTGCTGCCCGTTCACGATAGCCATGCACTGCTCAATCCCTGCCACCGCTTTGCAATAATGGGTAAATTTTTGATGTTCATCTTTTATTCTGTAAAAGAATAATTATTGCTCTCATGCGTATTCAATATCACAGAGTAAACAATCAGGAATATGATCGGTCTTTAAAATAAAAACATTTAAAATCAAACGATTGTTTATAGTTTCTGCTTATGTTGCCAGCGGGCTAGTCTGGACGGCCGATGAGGAAGAGGCGAAAGATAACGAGGCAGAAGGGGGGTTATCCGCTCTGCCGAACAGCAGCCGGATGTTTCAATCACCCCTGCTGAAAATAGAGCCAAAGCGCGGCCTGTTAACGATCTGTCGGATATCATCCGCAAAATACTGGCGTAAACCTGACCGGCAATACCGAGCTTGATCCGAAATCAGTAATAATAAAGAAATGGGCCTGGAGTTTACTCAGGCGGGCTACGCAGCAGGCATTATCTATTTCCGTAACGATTACAAAATAAAATCGTCTCCGGTACTGACATTATTGGCTATGCCCCTGGCGGCAACCATATTTTACGTTGGGAAAATGGCGACAAGGCGCTGCTGGAAGGACTGGCAGGTGACCTGACTATTCCGCAATTGAAGAAATTCTGGAATGGCGTACTAATGCAACTTATTTGATAATTTCGGAAAATAAAGACACCGGCAATCCGCTATCACTGAATACATTATTAATACTCTATTGGATTATAGGGGCATCAGTAAACTTTCTACCAACCTGAACTCGACATTTTACGGAAAAAAAACCGGCAATATGCGGAAGCTCGTACCGAACAGGGATCGCTTTCTACAAAAGAGGTTAGCGCTTATTGCCTGGTGGGCATCGGGGTGAACCACACCATTATAAAAGATGTACAGCTGAAAGCAGGGATCAATAACCTATTTGATAAGCATATTTATCGTGAAAACGAAGGGACATCACCCTACAACCAGCCCGGGCGCGCTTTTTATGCGTGTGCCACGCTTTCAGTTTAAGCGCAGCTAAAACCCGCCCTGGCTGGATTTTATTTCGCGATAATACTGGTGATTAATCGCGTACGCGGCCACTGCATTCATTTTTTATTTTGAAATTGCCTTTTTCCGTATGCGTCATTTCCTGGGTAAATATAAGCATGCCTATACTCCCTTTACTCTCCTCAGCAAAAGGCCTGACTCGCCTTACTACCCATACTGTGAAAGGATCACCAGGGGGCGTCCGC
>DOOK01000298.1 GCA_003512805.1 Erwinia sp.
ATGGTGCTTTTCACGCCTGCGCTGCTGCCGGACGGCCTACTGCTGGCGGCCCCGGACGGCAGCAGCGCCACGATTCGCTTTGCGGATTTCGCCACCGAGCCGGCGCCGGTAGAAGTCTGGGGTAACCATTTTACCGCGCTGATAGCGCCTGCGCAGATTAACCGCTGGCTGAGCGGCTTTTTTCCACGTGACGTGCAGCTTCGCTGGGTCGGCCCGGAAATGACGCGGCGAGTGAAGCGCTTCAGTCAGGTGCCTTTGGGGTTTGCCGACGGCTATCCTTATCTGCTGATCAATGAAGCCTCGCTACAAGATTTACGTCAGCGATGCCCGGCAGGGGTAAAGCTGGAGCAGTTTCGTCCGAATTTAGTGGTGGCGGGCGCGACGGCGTGGGCGGAAGATCGCTGGGCAACGGTACGCATCGGCGGCGTGCTCTTTGACGCGCCGAAACCCTGTAGCCGCTGCATTTTTACCACTGTCAGCGCGGACCGCGGCCGCAAGCATCCTACCGGCGAACCGTTAACTACCCTGCAAAAATTCCGCACCGCAACCGATAGCTCCGGCGATGTTGATTTTGGTATCAACCTCGTGGCCCGCAACAGCGGTATTTTACGCGTTGGCGACGAGCTGGAAGTTGTCACGGGGAAACCGGCTCGTCTTTACGGTGCAGGAGAGGTGGCGGAATCACTTGAAGCGGTTGTCGACACGCAGGAAAGCGTGACCATCAGCTGGGAAGGCAAGCCATTTAGCGGCAACAATCAGCAGGTTTTGCTGGAACAGCTGGAAATGCAGGGGTATCGCATTCCCTATTCCTGCCGCGCGGGCGTGTGCGGCAGCTGCCGGGTCAGGCTGGCATCAGGACAGGTGCGCGCGCTGAAAAAAGGCGCGCTGCAAGAAGACGGTACGCTGTTAAGCTGCAGCTGCATCCCGGACGGAGATGTGGTGCTGTCAGCGCGTTAAACAGCGCGGGCGAAGGTAAAAATATGCTGGCTGATGGCGGGCAGCAGGCGGTCGTGCATCACTTTAATAGCATCGCCCAGCAGCATCGTTTTGCCGCCCAGCTGCAGTTCTGGCTGTGCCAGCAGACAGAGCGCGGCGTTTTCACCCGCTTCGACCACCAGCAGCGTCGCTTCTTCGCCCGTTTCACACAGACGTACCGCTACCAGTTCACCTTCCTGCGGCGTACAGTGGCGCGGGTGCGCAGAAAAGTGCCAGCTTTTCGGCATTTGCGGCTTCAGAAAACGTAATGCAACCAGCGCGTTCAGCACCAGGTCGGTACGCTGGCGTTCGGTCAAGTCGCACGCCAGGCATTTTTCTGCAAAGGTAGAAAACAGGGCGGCGTCATCGACGGAGAATTGCGCGGCGTTAAAGGCATCGGGCGTCAGCATCTTACGAGGGAAGCGTGAGCAGAACAGCGCGCCTTCCGCCATCTCTAACATCATGCGTTCCTGTTCGCCATCAAAGCACCAGCGCCAGCTGTCGTCAGGTTTAATCCTCATGAAGTATCCCGTAATCATCGTCAGATCGGCTATTTATCGCCAGGCCGGCGAACATGCAAACCGACCCTGTTCCCAAATAGTCTGAATAATGCATAAACAGCAGAAAATATAAACGAGCCAGAGGGGAAAATAAACCCCCTGGCCCGTTAAACCCGCATTTAATCAGATATAACTGACAATTTCTTTAATCAGCGGCGGACCTTTGTAAATAAAACCGGAATATATCTGCACCAGTGAGGCACCAGCCGCCATTTTTTCTTTCGCGGCCACCAGCGAATCAATGCCACCTACGCCAATAATCGGCAGACGGCCCTGCAGCTCTTGTGCCAGTCGGCGAATAATTTCCGTACTCTTCAGCTGCACCGGACGCCCGCTCAGGCCGCCCGCTTCGTCACTGTATTTAAGGCCGTTAACCAGAGACCGGTCGAGCGTGGTATTGGTGGCGATTACGCCATCAATATTATGCCGGAGCAGACTGTCGGCAATTTGGATAAGCTCTTCTTCGACTAAATCCGGCGCAATTTTAACCGCTACCGGCACATATTTTTGATGCTGGTTTTCCAACTCAAGCTGCTTGTGCTTAATCGCCTGCAACAGATCGTCCAGTGCTTCACCATATTGCAGCGTGCGCAACCCTGGAGTATTCGGAGATGAGATGTTGATCGCAATATAACCTGCATAAGGATAAACTTTTTCCATACAGATTAAATAATCTTCTTTACCCATTTCCACTGGCGTATCTTTATTTTTGCCGATATTGATGCCCAGAATGCCATCAAAGCGAGCCTGCTTCACATTGTTAACCAGCTGGTCGACACCAAGGTTATTGAATCCCATACGATTAATAATGCCTTCCGCCTCCCGGATACGGAACATGCGCGGCTTATCGTTCCCCGCCTGCGGCCGCGGCGTCACGGTACCAACTTCTATAAAGCCGAAGCCCATTGCGCCGAAAGCGTCAATACATTCGCCGTTTTTATCTAACCCTGCCGCGAGACCAAGCGGATTTTTAAAGGTCAGCCCCATGCAATTGACAGGTTTAAAAGGAAGCGTTTGCCGCACCAGATGAAGCAGCGGCGTCCCGGTTATCCGGTGCAGCTGTTGAAGGGTCAATTCGTGTGCACGCTCAGCGTCGAGCTGAAAAAGCGCGTTACGGACCAGGTTATACATGATCGCTCCTGAGTAGCCCGCAATCTCGGGCTGGAAAAGGACTAACGGTTGCTACAGCAACCCTGAAAACTGCGCAGCAGGCACGTCTTCTCCACTTTTATTATCTGATTAGTCGTGAAGACCGGCGACCTTCAACAAGCACAGCAACGCTGCAGGCGCGGGGGAAAATGGTAAAGTCCTTTACGACGAAAGTAAAACGTTTGCGTGCCCCTGTGCCGCGCTTTCCTGCTATCTGCCTTTTGCTTATCCAAAAAGTAGCTTAAATATGCCGGATAAATCATTTAAGGCGTCCGCCACACTCTGCCAGGATAGTTCCATAAGTTCAGGAATTATTTTAATCAATAACTTTTGGTTATAAGGAGAGATGATGCGCGTTATTACTCTGGCAGGCAGTCCTCGTTACCCTTCGCGTTCAACCGCCCTGCTGACCCTGTGTCAGCAGGCGCTTGAAAAGCGAGGTGTCGAGGTCATTCCCTGGAACCTGCACAATTTCCATCCAGAGGATTTACTTTACGCTCGTTTCGACTCCCCTGCGCTGCTGGCCTTTAAAGAGGATTTGGCTAACGCAGGCGGGCTGATCGTCGCCACGCCTGTCTATAAAGCTTCTTTTTCCGGCGCATTGAAAACGCTGCTGGATCTGCTGCCGGAACGCGCGCTGGAGCATAAAGTCGTGCTGCCACTGGCTACTGGCGGCACCCTGGCTCATATGCTGGCCGTGGATTACGCGTTAAAACCGGTGCTTAACGCGTTAAAAGCACAGGAAGTGCTGCATGGCGTATTTGCCGACGACAGCCAGATTAGCCATTACGATCGCCAGCCTGAACTCTCTCCTCTTCTGGCCGAACGTATTGCAGAGTCTATCGACACGTTCTGGTCTGCACTGACGCGTCGCCGTCAGCTGCTGGCCACAGCGGTATAAGGAAGCGCTCATGACCCTGTTTTCACGTTTCGTCTCAGCGCTGGCCTTTAGCGCACTGCTCTCTGGCGGCGCCCTGGCAGATGAGGCCGCGCCTGCCGCTTTCCGTATTGGCTATCAAAAAGGATCGGTGAGTATGGCGCTGGCCCGTTCGCATCAGCTGCTGGAAAAGCGTTTCCCCCATACGCAGATCAAATGGATTGAGTTTCCAGCCGGACCGCAGATGCTGGAAGCGCTGAATGTTAACAGCATCGATCTGGGCAGCACGGGCGACATCCCGCCGATTTTCGCTCAGGCGGCTGGCGCTGACCTACTTTATGTCGGTTCCGAACCGCCCAAGCCAAAGTCTGAAGTCATTCTGGTAGCAAAAAACAGCGCAATTAAAAGCGTTGCCGATTTGAAAGGGCATAAGGTGGCCTTCCAGAAAGGCTCCAGCTCGCACAATCTGCTGCTGCGCGCGCTGACTAAGGCCGGGATGAGCTTCAGCGATATCCACCCCATTTATCTGACGCCCGCCGATGCCCGCGCGGCTTTCCAGCAGGGCGATGTGGATGCCTGGGCTATCTGGGATCCCTACTATTCCGCCGCGCTGTTGCAGGGAGGCGTGCGGGTATTGGCTGATGGTGACGGGCTGAATCTCACAGGTTCGTTTTATCTGGCCACGCGTCCTTTCGCTGAAGCCAACGGCGCTTTCGTGAAGCAGGTGCTGGAGACATTCAGCGAGGCTGACGAACTGACCCGTAGCGATCGCGAGCAGAGTATCGCCCTGCTTTCGCAAACTATTGGCCTGCCGAAGCCGGTCATTGCCAGCTATCTCGATCACCGTCCGCCGACGGTCATTGGCCCGGTCAGTGAGAAAACTGTCCAGGCCCAGCAGCACACCGCCGATCTTTTTTACGCTAATCATTTAATGCCGGTAAAAGTCGATATCGCCAGCCGTGTCTGGCATGTCGCCTCCGCTACGCAAGGAGTCCCACAATGAGCCTTTCCGTTTTCTGGTTTTTACCCACGCATGGCGATGGCCACTATTTAGGCACGACAGAGGGCGCACGTCCGGTCGATCACGCTTACCTCCAGCAGATTGCTCAGGCTGCCGATCGCATGGGATTTGGCGGTGTACTGATCCCAACAGGGCGTTCCTGCGAGGATGCCTGGCTGGTAGCCGCTTCGCTGATCCCCGTGACGCAGCGTCTGCGTTTTCTGGTTGCGCTGCGTCCCGGCGTGATATCCCCTACTCAGGCCGCGCGCCAGGCTGCTACCCTGGATCGGCTGTCAAACGGTCGTGCGCTGTTTAATTTGGTTACCGGCGGCGACGCAGAAGAGTTGGCAGGCGACGGCGTTTTTCTGGATCACCGTGAGCGCTATGTTGAGTCAGCGGAATTTACCCGCGTCTGGCGTCGCGTACTGGAAGGCGAAACGGTGGATTACGAAGGCAAGCACGTGCACGTTCGCGGCGCTCGTTTAATGTTCCGCCCGGTGCAGCAACCGCGTCCGCCTTTGTGGTTTGGCGGTTCCTCCGAGCCTGCTCAGGATCTGGCCGCGGAACAGGTTGATGTTTATCTGACCTGGGGCGAACCGCCGGCGCAGGTCAAAGAGAAAATTGAGCAGGTGCGGGCAAAAGCGGCTGCTCAGGGCAGAACGGTGAAGTTCGGCATCCGCCTGCACGTTATCGTGCGCGAAACTAATGAAGAGGCCTGGAAAGCGGCAGACCGACTGATATCCCACCTGGATGACGCCACTATTGCTAAAGCACAGGCTGCGCTGGCGAAGACCGATTCCGTCGGCCAGCATCGCATGGCCGCTCTACACGGAGGACGTCGCGATAAGCTGGAAATTTCACCTAATTTGTGGGCTGGCGTTGGGCTGGTGCGCGGCGGTGCCGGTACCGCGCTGGTCGGCGATGGCGCCACCGTGGCGGCCAGGATGCAGGAGTATGCCGATCTGGGGATTGAGACATTTATTTTGTCCGGCTACCCACATCTGGAAGAGGCTTACCGTGTCGGCGAACTGCTGTTCCCGCATCTCGACCTGAACGTGCCGGAAGTGCCGCAGCCGAACAATATTACCGCGCATGGCGAAGCCGTAGCGCATGATTTCGCTCCCCAGAAAGTGTCGCAGAGCTGAGGTGGCTATGAGCAAATCGCTTACTCGTACAGGCAACCTGCTGATCCCCTGGCTACTGCCGGTCGTGCTGGTCATCGTCTGGCAAATCGCCTCACAGACCGGCTGGCTTTCCACCCGGATTTTGCCTGCGCCGGAAGCCATTGTGGTCACTTTCTGGAAACTGTCGGCCAGCGGCGAGCTGTGGCAGCATCTGGCCATCAGCAGCTGGCGCGCGGCGGTAGGCTTTGGTATTGGCGGCTCAATTGGCCTGGTGCTGGGGCTGATTACCGGCATGTCGCGCCTGGGTGAGCGTCTGCTGGATACCTCTATTCAGATGCTGCGCAACGTGCCGCATCTGGCGCTGATCCCGCTGGTGATCCTGTGGTTCGGCATTGACGAATCCGCCAAGATTTTTCTGGTCGCGCTGGGTACGCTGTTCCCTGTTTACCTCAACACCTGTCACGGCATTCGCAATGTGGATCGTGGCCTGGTAGAAATGGCCCGCAGCTACGGTCTTTCTGGCTGGAGCCTCTTTATTCAGGTGGTGCTACCGGGGGCGCTGCCTTCCATTATGGTGGGTGTGCGTTTTGCTCTGGGCCTGATGTGGCTGACATTAATCGTGGCGGAAACCATTTCTGCCAACTCTGGTATCGGCTATCTGGCGATGAATGCACGTGAATTTTTACAGACCGATGTCGTTGTAGTCGCCATTATTCTCTACGCCCTGCTCGGTAAACTGGCTGACGTCAGCGCATTGTTATTGGAACGCGTCTGGCTGCGCTGGCATCCGGCTTATCAACAAAAAGAGGAAAACGCATGAGCGAGTTAACGTCTTCTCCCGCACGTCTCAACGCCGGTACACCTCTGATTATCAACGGTGTCAGCAAGCAATATCATGGCCGTACCGTGCTGAATAATATCGACCTGCATATCCCCTCAGGTCAGTTTGTGGCGGTAGTCGGGCGCAGTGGCTGCGGTAAAAGTACCCTGCTGCGCCTGCTGGCCGGGCTGGAAAAAAGCACTTCCGGCGAGCTGCTGGCCGGTAGTGCGCCGCTGAGCGAAGCCAAAGACGATACCCGCCTGATGTTTCAGGATGCACGCCTGCTTCCCTGGAAAAGCGTCATCGATAATGTAGGGCTGGGTCTGAAAGGCCGGGCCTGGAAAAGCGCTGCGCTGGAGGCGCTTGAAGCGGTCGGCCTGGCTGAACGCGCCGGTGAATGGCCTGCGGCGTTGTCCGGTGGCCAAAAGCAGCGCGTGGCACTGGCGCGGGCTTTGATCCACCGGCCCGGTTTACTGCTGCTGGATGAACCGCTCGGCGCGCTGGATGCCCTGACGCGTATCGAAATGCAGGATTTGATTGAGTCGCTGTGGCAAAAACATCACTTTACCGTGCTGCTGGTCACGCATGACGTTAGCGAGGCAGTCGCCATGGCAGACAGGGTGCTGTTAATTGAGGAAGGCAATATTGGTCTGGATTTGACGGTTGAGCTGCCGCGCCCACGTCGCAAAGGTTCTGTGCGGCTGGCCGAGCTGGAAGCGGAAGTGTTGGATCGCGTGATGCAGCGCTCGCCGGTTGAGGCAGAAAGACGCTATGCACAGCGTTAAGGTTACGGGGTTGCGAAAAGGAAAGCCCCTTATTGAACTGCCCCCGGAATGTTGGACACTGAATCATCGGAGTTGGAGTGCCTCTCGCCCAACTTGATATGGGTTGGTCGGGGGCTTCAACAGAACTTTATAGGTTGGTGTTTTCAGGTATTAGTCGCGACTTAATCTAACACCGCTACGGCATGAGCTATCCCTAATCTCACAGGCAGACCTGTGCCAGGAGCAGACGTTGAATTAATGAGAATAAAACCGGAGCAACAGCGTCGGTTAATCGTGCTTTGTACGCATATTTATAAGAACTGTCAGCCTATTGGTGAACTGTTTTTTGTAGAGTGATTTCTCTTTATACAAAGCATTAGCAAAGCAGCACAACACACTGATAACAGTGGAACAAGCAGAGTAATTTTAAATCCTGCCAGTTGCGCCATCAGACCTGCAATCCCATTGCCAGTCATCATGCCTGTGCGCATGGCATTGGAGTGAAATGCTGATGCGAAGCCGCTTCGTTCTGGCAACGCGTCCTGAATAACAGAAATGCCCAGGCCGACAAAAATACCAAAGAATAATCCGTTAAAAAGTTGCAACACAATCAGTTCGGTCATGTTAGTGGCCAACTGAAGCAGGCTGTAATAGACGGCTGCAAAGAGAAATCCGACCATCATCAGTAGCTCTTTCCCTGTTTTCTCTGCCAGATGAGCAGCGGCAAGCATAACGGGAATTTCCATTATCGCGGTTGCACCCAGCAGAAAGCCCGGAAACGAAGCGGGTAAATTAAGCTCGTGTACCAGGTACAGCGGCATAATGGTCAGGTACATGTTATTGGATAAATTTGCCAGCATCATTACTGCGCCCAGTGCCCAAATCATACCCGTGATGGGGGCTTTACTGACTTGAGTTTTTTCTGCTCTGCCTGTATCGACAGTTTTTTTATCCTTCGAAAGCAGCAACTGGCTGGCAAGTAAGGTTATGACCGCAAGCAGGGCCGAGGCCAGAAAATTAAAGGTGAAGCCAAATCGGTCGGCGAAGACAAATGCCAGAGCCGGCCCGGCAATCCACACAATTGACACGCCCGAACGCATTTGCGTATTGAGCCGCGTAGCGTTAAGCCCTGCCGTCAGTGAATGCTTTCGGATCATCGACAGGAGTAGCGGGATAGACGCATTGCCTGGCCCCATCAAGAAAATACCGATGACCAGAGCCTCGATGGGTTTACGACAGAAACTGAAGGCTAAACCCGCCAGAAAAAGCGCCGTAACAGAAATCATGAAAAGTTGCCTGACTGGATGTCCCTTATCTGCAAGAGATCCCATCAACTGGCTGAAAAATAATCCTGAGAGAGCAAACCCCAGGCTGTAGAAAGTGATAAAAATCGGGCTAGCATGTAAGCCGTTTATTAAAAAAAGACTCATGACAGGTAAAATGAAGGCATATGAAATGGCGGTCATTACGTTTATAAGGAACAGCCGCCCAGTAATTCCGGAAAAAAAAGCCATAAAGAACAACATCTCCATGTAGGTTAATCTTATTTTTTAACACGGAAACGTCTTAAGACAGCGCACTATTTCACTTCATATGAGATGTACTGGTTTTTGGGTTGTTAGAGCTTCGTCAGAAGTTCTGTGTCCCGCTCTTTAGACATTCTGACTGAAGATCCGCTTCTCGCTCAAAGCAGAGTGTCAGATTTGATTATGCTCTACCTGCGAAACCTGTCAGGTCAAGGCTGAGCTAATACACCAGACGCCTACCTTATTTGGTTTAATGCTTTCAACTGATGCGGGGAAAAATGTTTATATGACACGCGCTCCCTGGTCATGCTGTTTCCAGGTGTAGTAACCTGAATTCAACAGGGCTGAGGCCGTTCAGCAGGTCATTCAGGCCGTGCTCCCTACGCAGTTCCTGAATGATAAGGGCTTTCCTGCGCTGAAACTTGCCGCCATCCATCCCTTTGGCTCTTTTAAGCCAGCCGACTTCGGCGCGAAAGTAGCGCACTTCGGCCTGAGCATCAGGGGGATTATCGCGTGGTGCTGATGGGGAGTTGATGTCCTTATGCATGGGTTCCGGCTTTTTCGGTCTTCCGCTTTTTATGCCGGAGAGCGCCCCGGCCCCGGACGCCTGAAAGCGTTTAACCCACTGGTAAACAGTACGTTCACCGGAAAGGTTAAATTTAGCGGTGGCATTGCGGAGCGAAAGTTTATCATCGATGACAGCGCGGACAACCTTCAGCCGGAATTCAGGCGTGTAATCAGCAGTTTTCCAGGTCAGTCCGTCAATGCCTTGCTGCTGCCATGCGGAAATCCAGCGGCGAACCGCCGTGCGGCCCACACTAAAACGTTTAGCCGTCTCACGATAGCCATCGCGGGTGTTGAGATAATGAGTGACAACGGCGAGCCGTAATTCGAGGGGAAACTTAGGACTGCTCACTGAACTGCACCTTAATCAGTTGGGTGTCCAACTTTTGGGGTGCAGTTCATATTCGGGGCTTTTCTTTATTTACGCCGAAAAATTAATCCTGCAGTGCCTTGCTGATTTTCTCGTAAAGATCGCCGGAGAGGTTATCCAGCGCTTTTAACTGCTCAAGCGCACT
>DOOK01000297.1:0-1573 GCA_003512805.1 Erwinia sp.
AAGCGGCTGGCGTCACCCTGTTCCACGATATAACCGTTCTCCATATAGACGACGCGGCTGGCCGTTTTGCGTGCCACCTCGACCTCGTGGGTGACGATCACCTGGGTGATATTAGTTTCGGAGAGTTCCCGAATGATCGCCACGATCTGCGCGGTAATTTCCGGATCCAGCGCGGCGGTAGGTTCATCAAACAGCAGGACGGCCGGTTCCATCATGAGTGCCCGGGCAATGGCGACACGTTGCTGTTGACCGCCGGAAAGATGCAGAGGAAAACGATCGGCAAAGGGGGTCAACCGCAGGCGTTCCAGCAGTTTTTCAGCACGGGCCTGCGCCCGATCTTTGCTTAACCGCAGCACCCGGCAGGGGGCCTCGATCAAATTCTGCATTACCGTCAGGTGCGGCCAGAGATTGTACTGTTGAAAGACCATGCCGACGTTCTGGCGCAGTTCACGAACAGCCGCCTCGCCGGGCGCCCTGGTAAAGTCGAAATGGTGACCTGCGATCCCCAGCGTGCCCGAACGCGGCATCTCCAGAAGGTTCAAAACGCGCAGCAGCGAGCTCTTGCCGGCCCCACTGGGGCCGAGCAGAACCAGCGTCTCGCCTTCCGGACACGTCAGCTGAATATCAAAAAGCGCCTGATGGGCGCCATAAAAGCAGTTTACAGCGTTAAGTTGAATACTCATGCGCAAAAAGTGAATAGCGATTAGTTCTGAGAATCTTAACGTTGACGGCATAGTTATGCAATCAGCGCGGCGATAAATTCGCTTATGCAGGTAATTTAACCATAAAGCTGGCACAAAATGAGGGGGCTGAGCAAAAATGCAGTAGCGAAAAGGGGCACACCGCTCGTCAGCGGTGCGCGGAGGGCCTATCGCAGCAGGCGCTGGCTGAGGGAGCCACCTTCGATATGCGGTGCTGGGCCAAGATAGCGTACATCGTCCACGGCCCAGCAGGTGCCTTCATGGATCATCAGGACTTCATCCTGCCAGGTTTGCGGTTTGTCGCCGTCACGACTGAGCTTAACGCGCAGCGGAATATTGCGCGCATCAGGGTTAGGGATGCTGGATGAGTCCGCTACGCTCGCCGAGGTGGCGCCCGCCGCCTGGCTTGAGAATATATCTCCGCGCAAAGTCGCTGATTTTTGCGGATCGTTATCGGCTTTCAGCAGCGTTTGGTACAGTCGGTCACTGAGGTAAGGACGATACTTGGCCAGCTGCGTGGCGTTCGGCACACCCTGAGCAGGCTGCTCAAGACGCAGATCGTAAAACGCCTGGGCAACAGAATCGGGGCCGCCTTCAACGCAGGGGGAGGTGCGGCTGCCGTTATCCTTAAAGACAGGTTGTACTGTGGTACAGGCGCTGAGCAGCAGCGCCAGCGGAGCCAGAGCGGCAAGCTGTAACTTCATCTTGATTTCCTTATGGTTTCTGGATGGCGTTTTTTAGCATAAAGTATAGCTGCTCTGCCTGGCGATAAGAGCTAAAACCCGAGTTTCGTTTTAAGGAGAAGATCATGCAATTTTCAACTACCCCTACGCTCGAAGGCCAGCCGATAACAGCATACTGTGGCGTCGTGA
>DOOK01000297.1:1713-5920 GCA_003512805.1 Erwinia sp.
TTTGGGGGCGAATATCTTCCGTGATTTTTTTGCCGGCATTCGCGATATCGTTGGTGGCCGCTCCGGCGCGTACGAAAAAGAATTGCGCAAGGCGCGTCAGATAGCTTTTGCCGAACTGGAAGAGCAGGCGAAAGCACTGGGCGCGGACGCCGTAGTCGGTATTGATATTGACTATGAAACCGTCGGCAAAGACAGCAGCATGCTGATGGTCAGCGTCAGCGGCACCGCGGTGAAAACACGCCGTTGAAGCGCCTGCTGACGACTCTGGCGGCGGCAATGGTTCTGAGCGCCTGTTCCTCCGGCCTGGAAAAACAGGCTGGCTACGTAGTGGATACGCGCCATGTTGCCTATGGGGCGCGCCCGCGTATTAAAGTGCTGGTTATCCACTATACCGCGGAAGATTTCCCCCGGTCGCTGGCTACGCTGACCGACCGGGAAGTCAGTACGCATTACCTTATCTCTGCCCGACCGCCCCGGTACGGAAAACAGCCCGTAGTGCTGCGGCTTGTGCCTGAGTCCGAGCTGGCCTGGCATGCGGGCATTAGTTTCTGGCGAGGCGCGACGCGCATCAACGACACATCACTTGGCATCGAGCTGGAAAACCCGGGCTATCGCCGCACGTTACAGGGGCGAGCCTGGTATCCTTTTACTCGTGAACAGATGGCGGCGCTAATGCCGCTGGCGAGAGATATTACCCGACGCTATGGCATCAGGCCGCAGGACATTGTCGGACACAGCGATATCGCACCTCAGCGCAAGCAGGATCCTGGCCCGTTATTTCCGTGGCAATGGCTGTATCAGCAGGGCATAGGTGCCTGGCCGGACGACGCTCGCGTGCGTTATTACCTGGCGGGAAGGGCGCCGGGTCAGCAGACGGACAGCGGGTATTTGCTGTCGCTGCTGGCGCGTTACGGCTATGAAGTGACGCCGAATGAGTCGGCTAAGCAGCAACAGCGGGTGATTGCCGCTTTCCAGATGCATTTCCGACCCACGGATTATTCAGGCAGGGCAGATGCGGAAAGCGAAGCGATTGCCAGGGCGCTGTTAGAAAAGTACAGGGACTAGTCCGGCTGGCTGGCCAGGAACGCTTTCCATTCCGCGACCACTTTTTCCAGCGCCGGACGATCCACATCCAGATGCGTGACCAAACGCGTTACGGCACCCGTGTGCAGCACGATACCCTTTTCGCGCATCCAGTCCCTGAGCGGTACGGCCTGATGCGCCGGCAGGCGGACAAAAACCATATTGGTATTCTGGCTGGAAACCTGCACTCCAGCGGCCTTCAGTTGTGCAGCCAGCCAGGCGGCGTTGTCGTGATCGTCCTGAAGTCGGGTGACGTTATGTTCCAGAGCATAAAGGCCGGCCGCGGCCAGAATGCCCGACTGTCGCATGGCGCCGCCGGTCATTTTGCGCCAGCGCTTTGCACGCTCGATATAGGCTTTGCTGCCGCACAGCAGCGAGCCAACCGGCGTGCCCAGGCCTTTTGACAGACAGATAGTCAGGGTATCGCAATATTGCGTGAGATCCCTTAGCGTGACGCCCAGCGCCACGGCGGCGTTGAAAATGCGTGCGCCGTCCACATGCAGCGCCAGCTTGTGCCGACGTGTAAATTCCCAGGCTTCCTGCAAATAGTTGATCGGCAGCACTTTACCGTTATGGGTATTTTCCAGACTCAACAAGCGGGTTATCGCGAAATGGAAATCATCCGGCTTGATAAATTGTTCGACCACATCCAGCGGCAGCGTACCGTCTTTTGCCGCCAGCACTGGCTGCGGCTGAATGCTGCCAAGTACCGCCGCGCCGCCAGCCTCATATTTGTAGTTATGGGCCAGCTGGCCGACGATGTACTCTTCGCCACGCTGACAGTGGCAGAGCAGCGCCACCAGGTTAGCCTGGGTGCCCGTCGGCAGAAAAAGTGCGGCTTCATTCTCGCTGAGCGCGGCCGCTTTGGCCTCCAGCGCATTAACCGTGGGATCGTCCCCATAGACGTCGTCGCCGGTTTCGGCAGCCATCATGGCGGATAACATCGCGGCGGAAGGACGGGTAACCGTATCACTGCGTAAGTCAATCACTGTTGCGCTCCTTAAAGAGTAAAACGGACGCCGCAGCGTCCGTCAGACAGACCAATGTTTTACCGCAGCCAGTTGGTTTTCGCCAGTTCAACCACCTCGTCGCCGCGTCCGTTGATCAAGGCGCGCAGCATGTAGAGGCTGAAGCCTTTCGCCTGCTCCATTTTAATCTGCGGCGGCATCACCAGCTCTTCGCTGGCGGTGACCACATCCAGCAATACCGGACCGTCATGCGCCAGCATCTCTTCAATAGCGCTGGTCAGTTCGGAGGCGCGCTCCACGCGAATGCCTTTTACGCCGCAGGCCTTAGCGATATCGGCAAAAGCCGGATTTTGCAGCTCGGTGCCGTCGGTTAAATAGCCGCCAGACTGCATTTCCATCGCCACAAAGCCCAGTGAGCTGTTATTAAACACCACCAGCTTTACCGGAAGCTTGAGCTGCGCAACCGACAGGAAATCGCCCATTAGCATAGAGAAGCCACCGTCTCCGCACATGGCGATGACCTGGCGCTGCCTGTCGATTGACTGTGCACCCAGCGCCTGCGGCATGGCATTGGCCATGGAGCCATGGTTGAACGATCCCAATAAACGGCGCTTACCGTTCATTTTCAGATACCGCGCGGCCCAGACGGTAGGCGTACCGACGTCACAGGTAAAAATAGCGTCCTCGCTGGCCAGGGCACTAAGCTGCTGTGCCAGATATTGCGGATGGATCGCCTGTTTGTCATTGGCGGTTGCCAGATCGTCCAGGCTTTTTCTCGCTTCCTGATAATGCTTCAGGGCTTTATCAAGGAACGCGCGATCCTGTTTTACCTCCAGACGGGGCAACAGAGCGCAAAGGGCGGCCCGGACATCACCAACCAGAGCCATATCGACATGGCAGTGAGAACCAATGCTGCCCGGATCGATATCAATCTGAATAATTTTCGCTTTTTCAGGGTAAAACGCGCGGTAAGGGAATCTGGTCCCTAGCAGGATCACCGTATCGGCATTCATCATGGCGTGATAGCCGGATGAAAAACCAATCAGGCCGGTCATACCGACGTCGTAGGGGTTATCGTATTCAATATACTCCTTACCGCGCAGCGCATGAACGACAGGCGCCTTCAGCGTTTCCGCCAGCTGCACCACTTCCGTATGCGCGCCCGCGCAGCCGTAGCCGCACATCAGCGTAATATTTTTTGACTCGTTAAGGAGCTGAGCCAGCTTATCCAGTTCAGTGGCGGGAGGCTGAACGATAGGGAACTGCGGTGGATACCATTCAGCACGAGCGCCTTCTGGTGCGGGTTGTAGCGCCACATCGCCAGGAATAACCACGACCGAAACGCCACGGTTGATAATGGCTTTACGCATCGCAATGCCCAGCACCTGCTGTAGCTGCTCGGGGTTGGAAACCAGCTCACAGTAATGGCTGCACTCTTTAAACAGTTCCTGCGGATGCGTTTCCTGAAAATAACCGCTGCCGATCTCGCTGGAAGGAATGTGGGCAGCAATGGCCAGTACCGGCACGTTGTTGCGATGGCAATCATACAGACCGTTGATCAAATGCAGGTTGCCCGGTCCGCACGACCCGGCGCAAACGGCAAGCTGGCCGCTGATTTGTGCCTCAGCGCCCGCAGCGAAAGCGGCTACTTCCTCATGGCGGGTCGGCATCCATTCAATGGTGCCCATGCGGTTCAGGCTGTCGCTCAGCCCGTTAAGTGAATCCCCGGTTACGCCCCAAATGCGTTTCACGCCGGCGTTTTCAAGTGTTTTCGCCACCAGTGCGGCTAGCGTTTGCTTCATCTCAGCTCCTTTAAAGCTTTTATCAATTAATGTCCCGCAAGCAGGATCTTCAGCAAAAAGCATAGTCGAGGCTGAGCAAAGGGTAGGGCAATATGCGGCGCAATCCCAGGGTGCAAACAGGATGGCGCAGCATTAATCGAGCGCCGTTGCCAAATCTGCGGAAACCGTAGTTATCGGGCGCAGACCAAACTCTTTTTTCAGTAGTGCCTGAAGGTTTTCCGTCAAAAAGCCCGGCGCCGTGGGGCCGGTGTAAATATTTTTCACCCCGAGCGACAGAAGCGTCAGCAGCACAACAATGGCTTTTTGCTCGAACCAGGAGAGCACCAGTGATAAAGGCAGCTCGTTAATGTCGCA
>DOOK01000295.1 GCA_003512805.1 Erwinia sp.
CTTCCGATCTCTTTATCGGCTACGGCGAGGTTGTTAGTGACCATACCAATCGCTGCCAGCGTCGACAGCTTAGTGACGGTAAAGCTGCTGCCCGGCTCGGCATCAATGCCGCTAACCAGCATTGAAACGCCATGCTGCTGCTGGAACTGGCCGACTTTACCTTTGAACAGCTCGTTGCCGTCTTTAGAAACGGTAAAGCTGTCGGCACCGGTAACCTCTACCTTCACGCTGGAATCTTTCCAGCTTTTCGGCATATCAAGGCGAGACACGGCGATTTTAGCCGGTTTCTCACCCAGCAGACGCGCAAAGCCTTTACCCAGGACCGGGAAATGGTTCTGCTCAACCTGAATGTTCAGGCCCAAATCGTCTACGGTTTTGCCAATGACCATACGAGACTGGATGATCTGGATTTCCGTGGCGGAAGCAGGTTCCACCGGGGTCTCGGTCAGATCGGTCAGGACGGTATTAGGACTTTTCTGCTCTACCTGCACCAGCGAATCCGCGCTGTAGATAGGTGTGGCAAACAGCGTATAGAGCGTGCCGAGCAGCAGGAAGAAGGCCGTGACGGCCACGATAATCCAGCGATGATCAACCAGCTGTCCGACAAGGTGTGCTAAATCCCACCCGCCAGCTTCCTCTTTCGACGCGGTCGGCGCCTTACTTTTTATATTCATCGAGTATCCCAACTATCGGCTTAATGCGGTGACCCATTTCTGGGCAGCTTTTTCGAGTAATCCGTACACGGCTTCAAAGGCATCGCGGCTTTTCTTATAGGGATCCGCTATTTCCTGCTGGTTGAGCCAGTGGCCAAATAACATGGTCTTGCCACGTACGGAGGGGTTAATGCGGTTGACCAGATCAACATGCCTTTTTTCCATCACCAGGATGAGATCGTAATCCCGGCACAGGGCGGAGGTCAGCTGCTGTGCCTGATGGCCCGCCAGCGACACCCCGTGTTCGCTGGCAACGCTGCTGGCGGTCTCGTCGGCCGGATGGTCGACCAGCGCGCTCAGCCCGGCCGAGGCAATCTTTTTATCCGGTAGCGCCTGTTTCAGCAGCCGTTCTCCCGTAGGAGAACGGCAGATATTGCCGACGCAGACCACTAAGATTGAATTAATCATCATGCCCCGCCGTTACCATCTGTGAATGATTTGTGCGTTTTCGCTAGCGTTATAAATACCGGTGATAGTTGGGGTCAGCTGCGAAATAACACGGTTCCAACGCGTCAGCGGCGTTGAGGTCACATAGACGATGTCATACGGTTCCAGCTGGAATTCAGAACCCATCACCATCGCCGACGCATCTTTCAGGTTCAGCTGATAAATGTTGGCGATCTTGGTGCGGTTTTTTCCTTTGATTGGACGGATAACAAACACACCGGTCGCATCAGAGGTCGCCTGATCCATGCCCTGAGCACTGCCCAGCGCTTCAGAAAGCGTCATGCCGCTGCGGTCCATTTTCAGCGTGCTCTGCTGTTTGACTTCGCCCATGACAAAGATTTTCAGATCGTCATTGCGCGGCACGAACAGGATATCCCCTGCGTAGAGCAGGTGGTTCTGTGACAAATCGCCATTTTGCATCAGCGCCTGCAGAGAAACCGGCACTTCGCTGCCGTTGTGCGTCAGCACCACGTTGCGCCAGTCGGCATTGGCCGTCAGGCCACCTGCGGCGTTGATCGCATCCAGAATAGTCAGCGGCACGTTAGTGATGGGCTGTTGGCCAGAGGTGGTCACTTCACCGGTCACGTAGGCTTTCTGCGACTTGAAGGAGGCAACGCTGACGTCAACCTGTGGGCTTTCGATAAACTGCGCCAGGCGGTTAGCGATTTCGGTACGCACTTCCTGTACGGTCCGACCCGCTACGCGAACGCGGCCGATATAAGGGTAAAATATGGTGCCGTCTGAGTGTACCCAGTTACCGGTGTCGCTGGCGCTACGGTACTGACCTGCTGGCGTGGTCAGTTCCGGGTGGTCCCAGACGATCACGGTCAGCACGTCGCCGACGCCGATACGGTACTCATAGTTTTGCAGTTCATTTTGCAACTGGGCATTAGGCCGGGCCACAACGGGCGTTGGGCGCATACGATCGACCAGGCTTGGGGTCATCGGGAAGACATTGACGTATTTATCAATGTCAAAATCGTTGTCCTGCTGCTTAATGACATCTTTTCCGCTGGTAGAAAGCTTTGAACCCGGCACTACCGTACATCCTGCAAGGAGGGTAGCCGAAATCAACAAGGGTAATAACTTCGTTTTGATTGTAATCATCTGTTTCATCGCTATCAGTAATTTGATTGATAGTGGCGGATCCGCCGCTGTGTAGCGTCATGCAAAAGTAAAAATAAGCGTGTCAATCGCTGTAACTGTCAGTCATTCTCGTCCGATCCCTATCCTTTTTTAATGCCTTGCCGGCTCGCTGTGACCGACGCTTAACAAAGAAAGTGGTGAGCGCGTAAGTCCATGACGGTTACAGTCAAACTACGCTATAACAGCGACGCGCCCCGAAGAGCGCGTCGAAAGCTCAAATTAATAGGCGCCGTCGCGCTTAAGCACCACCCCGATGGTTTTGAACAGGATGGCGATATCGTTCCATAATGACCAGTTTTTTACGTACCAGGAGTCAAAATAAACGCGAGTTTCGTAATCGACATCGTTACGACCGCTAACCTGCCACAAACCTGTCATACCGGGTTTAGCCATAAAGTAGTAATCAACGTCGCCTGCATAGCGCTCAAGTTCATCCTCGATCACCGGACGCGGACCAACCAGGCTCATCTCGCCGCGGACGACGTTCCACAGCTGTGGCAGCTCATCAAGGCTGGTTTTACGAATAAAGTGACCGATGCGGGTAATGCGCGGATCGTTCTTCAGCTTGAAGTCTTTATCCCATTCCGCACGAGCCACAGGATCGGTGCGCAGTACTTCTTCCAGCACTTCTTTGGAATTCACCACCATTGAGCGGAACTTAAGGCATTTAAACTTGCGTCCGTTGCGCCCTACCCGCTCGTGGCCATAAATAGGGTTCCCGCCATCGCGAGCGACCATAAAGATGAGGAATGCCAGTGCAGGCATCAGCATGGTGATAATACTTAAAGCGCCAACAATATCGAAGGTGCGCTTAAGGAAACGCGAGGTGCGCTTCGCCAAATTATTGCTGACCCGCAGGATCATAACTTCATGGCTAAAGATATAAGCCATATCAGTCCCGTATAGCGGAACGCCACGCAGTGAAGGAATAACGGAGACGGAACGGCAATTATGTTTTGCCAGGTTTTTCAGCCAGAGATCGCGATACTGACTCTGTTCAAATTCCACGGCGACAATAAATTGCGTTTCGCTGTTAACCAGCTGCCAGAGCGACGTTTCATCACGGATAACCGGAATGCCGAACAGCGCAGGTGCCGGCGTAGTGCCATCCACATCGTAGAAAGCCACCACGTCAAAACCCATTACCTCTTCGCTTTGCAGCGCCAGATAAGCTTCTTCCGCATTTTTACCGCTGCCGATAATAATGGATTGTCTTTTCCACAGTCCGTTACGGTTCAGTACACGCTTAACGATAGCGCGACCAACAGGAATAAGGATCAGCGCCAGCAGCCAGGTTATTACCCACACCCAGCGAGACATTTCCCATTTTGACAGCGCCGTAATCGACAGGTCGATAACGGAGAAGATCAACACGCTACGGAAGACTTCTTTTAACTCAAACCAGAACGGCTTGCGATAGGTATAGTGGCGCAGGCGAACCCAGAACCAGCCAATACAAATCACAGAGAGGATAATGTGTGTGCTAATTTTTAATTGCAGATCCTGCTCTGACATATTTTCCAGAAAACTGTTTGGAAAAGCCTTCATCAACAGAACTGCAATAAACAAAGAGGCGTTAAAGAAAATAAGATCTGAAAGTGCCAGTGATATTTTTATTAACAGTCCTTTAAATGTAAATTGTATATCGCGCATAATTAACTCTTATTTTTTCTTCAAAAGCCTGTGATTTAATAATTCCCACCGCTTAGGATTGCGTATCCTTAAGACACGCTATTTATTACACAGGAGACGTATTCAGAAAGTGTGTAAAAGCTCATGGTAACTGGCAGTACAATCAGAGAATGACATGTAAAATCAACATTTACGGTGGTTTTATCGCCAAAAGGCGCTGTTCTTTCACCGTTCCGGACACGCTACCGCCCCTGGCTTGTAGCTGCCAATGCGCTGTATTTTGTCCTGAAGTGTTGGTTTTATCCTGCCATCTAAAGGCACAGAAAGACGCGTCTTCATAAACCCGAACATAAAAAAGAACGTCAAGACGCGGCCGTGCTAATTGCTACATTAACGCAGCCATTTACTAACACATCGCTATACTAGTTATTACTGGCCTGTTTACAAGAGTCTGCCGCTGCCCATGGGCGCTTTTAGGATTAAGACTACCTCTAGCGCCATGCTAAACCATACCTTGCCTCTATATCCTCACGATAAATTCGGATTAGCTTTACTACCGCAGTCGGAATATTCCTGTCCGACTTTACTTCATTTCTTAAGTATCCCTTATTTCAACGGGCAGACCTATGCGAATATTCCTGAAAACCTTTTAATCAGACGGCAATTTTTGCGTGGGGAAATTCCAGCAATCGGTGGCGATTTATTCGGCTGTTTATCGACCGGGTGATGCCTTTCAGGGGATTATTTGTTGAATCAGCCGACGTTCACTATCATCATGGCATTTCCTTAATCTGTATGAGTGAACTTCTGATGTTTGAATGGATCGTCGATCCGTCAATCTGGGCTGGCCTTGTCACCCTGATCGTGCTGGAACTGGTGCTGGGCATTGATAATCTTGTCTTCATCGCTATCCTGGCGGAAAAGCTGCCGCCCGCGCAGCGCGACCGCGCCCGCGTAACGGGCCTGTTGCTGGCGCTGATTATGCGTCTGCTGTTGCTGGCTTCTATCTCCTGGCTCTCTTCACTCACCTCTGCCCTCTTCTCGGTCAGCGGGCATGCGTTTAGCGCGCGCGATTTAATTATGCTGCTGGGCGGCGTATTTCTTCTGTTTAAAGCCACCGTGGAGTTGAACGAACGGCTGGAAGGCAAAGACGAAGATGAAAATCCACAAAAGCGTGGGGCTAAATTCTGGCCTGTTGTGGCGCAAATTGTGGTGCTGGATGCGGTCTTTTCCCTGGATTCTGTGATCACGGCCGTCGGGATGGTGGACCATCTGGCCGTTATGATGGCGGCCGTTATTATCGCAATTTGCTTAATGTTACTGGCCAGCAAGCCGCTGACTCGTTTCGTTAATCAACACCCAACCATCGTTATTCTCTGCCTTAGCTTCCTGCTAATGATCGGTTTCAGCCTGGTGGCGGACGGCTTTGGCTATCATATTCCTAAAGGTTACCTTTACGCGGCAATCGGCTTTTCAGTCATTATTGAAGCGCTTAATCAGCTGGCGCATTTTAACCGCCGCCGTTTCCTCTCTTCCAAAGCGCCTCTGCGCAAACGTACCGCCGAAGCGGTGCTGCGCCTGTTGCGGGGCAGCCATGAACAGGCAGAGCTGGATGCAGAAACCTCTTCGCTGGTCGCTGATGGCAGCGATCAGGCGATCTTTAATAAGCAAGAGCGCATGATGATTGCCCGCGTGCTCGGTATGGGGCAGCGCACGGTCAGCAGCATCATGACCTCTCGTCAGGATATCGCTTCCGTAGACCTCAGTGAGTCACCGGCTGCCATTATGGCCATGCTCGACCAGAACCAGCATACGCGGCTGGTAGTAACGGAAAACAGTGAAGATCCGCTGGGCGTGGTGCACGTTATCGACCTGCTGAAGCAGGCGCTGCACGGCGATAGTCTGGATATTCGTGCGCTGATCCGCCAGCCGTTAGTCTTCCCGGAGCAGCTATCGCTGCTACCGGCGCTGGAGCAGTTTCGCAATGCGCGCACGCACTTCGCTTTTGTAGTGGATGAGTTTGGTTCGGTAGAGGGCGTGGTCACGCTCAGCGACGTAATGGAAACCATCGCGGGTAATTTGCCTAACGAGGGCGAAGCTATCGATCCCCGTTATGATATCCAGCAAAACGCAGACGGTAGCTGGACGGCTAACGGCCACATGCCGCTGGATGACCTGGTGATGTATGTGCCGCTGCCGCTGGATGAGAAAAGAGAGTATCACACGCTGGCGGGTCTGCTGATGGAACATATGCAGCGAGTGCCGCAGGAAGGCGAAGAGATTCAGATTAATGACTGTCTGTTTCGTACGCTTAAAGTGGAAAGCCACCGCGTACAGAAGGTACAAATTATTCCTTTAGTGATGGAAGAAGAAGACTGGTAAGGATGGCGCTGATAAAGCAATCCCGCTTTATCAGCGCACCCGCTCAGAGGTCTTTAATCAGTTTCTGTACCGAGCTGCTCTTGCCGCTTTCAGGATTTTGCTCCGACCACGCTTTGAGGCGCTTCTTCGCTTCATCCTGCAGTTGCTGACGCAGCACCTGGTCGATTTGCAGTGAATAGTTCAGGCCATCCCAGGGGCCATAAATTCTTAACGGTACCGGCGTCTGCTGTAGCCGCCCAATCAGTTCACTGTCGCCCTGCCATCCTTGCGTCACCGTCACGCCAAAATTCATGTCTGCCTGTTTATCGGCCATGTTTACGGTGCCCTGCCCGCTGTAATTAAGCATGGAGGCACGTCCATTCAGATCGACAAAAGCAAGCAGGCCTTTTTGCAGCG
>DOOK01000167.1:0-2137 GCA_003512805.1 Erwinia sp.
TAATCCGTCCTGGACGGCCTGGCGGAAAACCTCACGGATAGCCAGGGGGTTACCGGCCGTTTTCTCGTGGATGACCTGAGCCAGTTCAGCCGTTGCCGCGCTGCGGGTATGAAAGCGTCCCGCAAGCCAGTCCGCAATGCTTTTTTCTGAGAGCGGTTCCGGGGTGATATCGGTAATGCGGGCGGCACAGGCCCGTATGCGGTCCAGATTGCTGACAATAGTGGGACAAGGCAGCGAGACGCTGTCCCGGTACGTGATGACCAGCAGCAGAGGAATATCTTCGCTTAAGCTCAGCAGATTCTGTAACAGAAGCAGCGTGGCCCGATCGGCCCAGTGCACATCATCGATAAGCATCACCAGTGGGCATCCGGAGGCCGTAAACGCCTTTACCAGGTTGCAGGCAACCAGATTGAAACGATCTTTTGCATCAAGAGGATGCGGGTGCATCTGAACGGCTGCTTTTTGGCTGAGAAGAATGCCCAGCTCAGGGACCAGATTTACCGCCAGGCCGACATATTCCCCCAGCAGGTGCGTGATATGCGTTTTCCAGTACGTCATTTCCTGAGCAGGAAGGCCCAGCACATGCAGCACCAGCGTTCTGAATGCGGCGGTAAAAACGGCATAAGGCAGGACGGGCGAGTGCTGATCGGCCTTCACCACGGTGAGCAGTGCTTTCTTATTACGTAATAATTTGAGCGAGGAGCCGATCAGCGAAGATTTCCCGGCGCCGGGCGCGCCGCTTATTGCCACCAGGCTGTGTTTGCCGCTGCTGCTGACCTCATCAAAAGCCGCCAGTATGGCCGCTGCCTGCGGATGGTCTGTGCACTGGGCATCGGGGGCATAACCGGCATCCTGTAGTCCCAGCGGGAAAGGCGCAATGAGACCGTCCGGCATCAGCGTTCCCGCACACCGGCCAAGATCGGCGAGGACGCCCTCTACCGTCTGATAGCGGTATTCCGGCGATTTGGCCAACAGCCTGAGCACGATTGATGACAGCACGAGCGGAACTTCAGGGCGTATATGGTGAGGCGGTAACGCTTCGGAGGCGATGTGATGATGCACCCATTCAGCATGTCTGCCCTCAGCACGACCATAGGGCAGCCTGCCGGTCAACAATTCATAAAGCACGATCCCGAGACTGTACAGATCGCTTATGCGACTGACGGGATGGGCAGAACGGGAAGTATGTTCGGGAGACATGTAGGCAAGCGTTCCCCCTGCAGCCGGCAGTCGGGAAGAGTGAAGTAAAGTATTATCGATGAATGACAGGCCAAAGCCGCCCAGATAAACGGCCCCCTCATCATCATAAAAAAAGTTTGCCGGCTTGATGTCGCCGTGGACCAGCCCCTGCTGATGCGCCATGCCCAGCGCATGGCAGAGCATGGTAGCGCGGCCAAGAAATTCAGGGATGCTGCCGGGCGGCGTACAAAGCACGTCCGCCAGCGTACGGTAATTAAACGGTTTGTAGAGCAGCGCATAGCGTCCCTTAAACAGGGTATGCCGCAGAGGCTTCACGGCCCAGCTTTCCGCCAGGCTGGCGCGAAGGGCATATTCGTTTTTAAGCAGTTGCGTGACCTGAAAAACCGAGGCTTCACTGGCCGCGGTGGCCAGCACGAAGGTTTCACCCGTGGTGGCGTGCCGGCACAAAAGCCAGTCGATATCCCCTTCCTGCGCCAGCTGGCTGAAAACAATATCTTCTGACAGCACCACTTCACTGCTTTCTGCGGTATTCAACGCTTGCGGATCCGTACTCATTGAGGGGCGGCCTTTGAGGAGAACTCCTGACGGATATGTTCAAACAAAATATCAATTTCGATAGGTTTTGGCAAAAACGCAATGGCGCCCAGATCGAAGGCATACCGCAACATGCTGTCATCGCCATTACCGGAAATAATAATACCCGGCGGCTTCTCAAGCCGCCGGGTAAGATGGATGAAAAGCTCAAAACCATCCATGCCTTTCAGCTGCACATCAATAATGAAAAGCGCGGCCGTCGCCATCGCTGCTTCATTACCGAGAAGAGATTCTGCCGACTCGAAGGCATCAGTGAGATAGCCTTCAGACTGGAGCAGGTTGGC
The DNA here is from genome assembly GCA_003512805.1 of Erwinia sp. Taxonomy (GTDB): domain Bacteria; phylum Pseudomonadota; class Gammaproteobacteria; order Enterobacterales; family Enterobacteriaceae; genus Erwinia. The sequence continues at coordinate 2,079 of DOOK01000167.1, forward strand.
CAGGCCAGTGCGGACAGAACGTTCATCATCAACAACGACGATGCGCTGCGGCAGCTGCC
>DOOK01000167.1:2226-2988 GCA_003512805.1 Erwinia sp.
TGCGGCAGCTGCATGCTATGTTCCTTAAATAAAGCCAGAGCACCGGGAGGCGCTTCCTTAGAAGAGTTAGTCGCCTGAAGACGGTGGGTTATCGCCGATTTTATGGTGATATTCATGGCGAAACCAGCGCAGGTTAACGGGTTGGCGTTTAATCAGCCGCGTCATCAACGGGATAATATGTTCGCCGATCTGCATACCTGCCAGGCCCGCCAGTGCCACAATCGGCGGAGCCGGCGCATTGACGTCCAGAATGGCATAGATAATGCCAGCCAGAACGCCTGCTGCCAGCGAAACAGCATATGCCTTTACCATATTCAGCCTGCCTGTTTTACGAGGGATGGGGGCGAGGAGCGCTTCTCTGCTGTCGCCTGAGTTTGCATGCCAGACGGTGTCCGGACGGTTGAGACAGGGTTCAGCAGTTTACCGCCCAGCGTACTGCCGATGACCATCCCCAGCAGGCCCACAAGCGCCACGGCAGGCGGAGCCGGAGAGCGCACCCTGAGCAGCGAATACAGTAAACCGATCAGCGCACCTGCACCCAGAGAAATTAATAAAGGCCCCACAGGCCCTCCTTTCACTCATGGCCGGCTGGCCCTGAGAAGAGCCAGCCGGACCCATTAACGTACCGGCGCAGGCACCGGAGCCAGAGTACGATGCTCGCTTTTCTGACGCGAAGGTGCTTTGTGTACCATGGTATAGGCGTAATCAACGCCGATGCCGTAAGCACCTGAATGCTCTTTGGCAATGTCCATAACGGCGTTA
>DOOK01000167.1:3101-4480 GCA_003512805.1 Erwinia sp.
ATAGGTCTCTTTGTGCGCCCAGTCACGCTGCCACTCCAGCATCACCTGCTGCCAGGTTACCGGGATCACGCCAGCCTGGATCATGCGCTGCATAGCAAAGTCGTGCGCTTCTTTGGTGGTGCCGCCTGATGCATCAGCAACCATGTAAATTTCGTAATCCCCTTCCAGCATCGCGCACAGAGCGAAGGTGTTGTTGCAGACTTCGGTCCACAAACCGGAAACCACGATCTTTTGCTTGCCGTTGGCCGCCAGTGCATCGCGGACTTTCTGATCGTCCCAGGAGTTCATTGACGTGCGCTCAAGAATATCCTGCCCCGGTAATGCATCAAGCAGCTCCGGGAAGGTGTGGCCAGAAAAGCTTTCGGTCTCAACGGTGGTCAGTACGGTCGGAATATTGAAAACCCTGGCCGCTTTCGCCAGCGCCACAACGTTATTTTTCAGCACCTGACGGTCAATTGACTGAACGCCAAAAGCCATCTGGGGCTGCTGGTCGATAAAAATGATCTGGCAGTTCTGCGGCGTCAGTACTTCAAGTTTACGATTAGTCATGTTTTTGCCCATTGAGGTTAAGGTTGCTAAGGTCGTAGAAAGCGTTAACGGCGGTGAATCAACTGCATCCCTGCTAACCAGCAAGCCTTGTGCTGCTTGCCGTCGTCACGCCGGGTAACTGTCTGGAAACAGTGTAAGAACCTTTTTATTTTCAAACTATTATCTATAGGTATAACTATACGAACGTATATTATCCCTTTGTATAACTAGACGGTTTCCCAAGCTCCTGAACATAATCTCGCCATCCCAATAGCCTGCTTTACGGCAGGAAATATCTGTGCGCAGTGGTGATTCCCGCTGCGGACATTCCCTCTTCAGGAGCTCCTATGGTTACCCTTGGTAAAGCCGACGTCATTCTCACTAATGGTCGATTTCACACCGTCGATCGTGCCAACCCTGTTGCAGATGCGGTGGCCATCCGCGACGGTAAGTTTCTGGAAGCAGGCAGCCTGACTGACGTTATGCAGCATCACTGCGAAGGCACCAAAGTTATTGACCTGAAGGGCCACACTGCCGTTCCGGGCCTGAATGACTCGCATCTGCACCTGATCCGCGGTGGGCTGAACTACAACCTTGAACTGCGTTGGGAAGGTGTCCCTTCCGTGTCTGATGCGCTTCGGATGCTGAAGGAACAGGCGCTGCGCACGCCGTCACCGCAGTGGGTCAGAGTGATTGGGGGCTGGACGGAGTTCCAGTTTGCCGAGCGCCGCATGCCGACGCTGGATGAAATTAACGAGGCGGCGCCCGACACCCCGGTATTTGTTCTGCATCTGTATGACCGCGCGCTGCTCAACCGGGCCGCGCTAAAAGAGATCGGAAGAGCGTCGTGT
>DOOK01000166.1 GCA_003512805.1 Erwinia sp.
GAACAAGCCGTTGCATGAACTCAATATCATTACCTGTCACCTGGGCAACGGCGGATCTGTTAGCGCAATCCGTAACGGCGAGTGCGTGGATACCTCAATGGGCCTGACGCCGCTGGAAGGTCTGGTGATGGGCACCCGCTCCGGCGATATCGATCCGGCAATTATCTTCTTCCTGCACGACACGCTGGGCATGAGCGTCGATGCGATCAATAAGATGCTGACCAAAGAGTCCGGGCTGCTTGGCCTGACCGGCGTAACCAGTGACTGTCGTTACGTGGAAGAAAACTACACGACTAAAGAAGACGCGAAGCGGGCAATGGATGTTTATTGCCACCGCCTTGCCAAATATATCGGTTCCTACACCGCCCTGATGGAAGGTCGACTGGATGCGGTGATCTTTACCGGCGGCATTGGCGAAAACGCTGCGATGGTGCGCGAACTGACGCTGAATAAACTGGCGCTGCTGGGTTTTGAAACCGATCATGACCGTAATCTCGCCGCTCGCTTCGGCAAAGCCGGCTTTATCAATAAAGAAGGCACCCGACCTGCTATTGTCATTCCCACTAACGAAGAGCTGGTCATTGCGCAAGATGCCAGCCGCTTAACCGCTTAAGCGCCCACCGTCAGCCCAGTCTGACGGTGTTGTTTCAGACACCAGGAAACCCACGCCGCTGTTTCGGCAGCTATCGCTAAAGCACCGGCACAACGGGTTTAATTATGAGAGGTTTACCTTGTCTCGTACCATAATGCTCATCCCTACCGGCACCAGCGTCGGTCTTACCAGCGTCAGCCTTGGCGTTATCCGCGCGATGGAACGTAAAGGCGTTCGTCTGAGCGTGTTCAAACCTATTGCCCAGCCACGTACCGGCGGCGACTCGCTTGACCAGACCACGTTGATTATCCGTAAAAACTCTGCCATCCCGGCTGCCGAACCGCTGCAGATGAGCCGCGTCGAATCGCTGCTCGGCGCGAATCAGCAGGACGTGCTGATGGAAGAGATCATTGCACGCTATCATGAGAACACTAAAGATGCAGAAGTAGTGCTGGTAGAAGGCCTGGTACCGACACGCAAGCATCAGTTCGCTTCTGCACTGAACTATGAGATCGCTAAGACGCTGAACGCGGAGATCGTGTTTGTGATGTCGCCCGGCAACGATTCGCCGGAAGCCCTGCAGGAGCGCATCAAGCTGACCCGCAGCAGTTTTGGCGGCAGCAAAAATAAAAATATCACGGGCGTCATTGTCAATAAGCTGAACGCGCCAGTCGATGAGCAGGGTCGCACCCGTCCCGACCTGTCAGAAATTTTCGACGACTCCACCAAGGCTAACATCGCCAATATTGATCCTCAGCAGCTGTCCGCCAACAGCCCGCTGCCGGTGCTGGGTTGCGTCCCATGGAGTTTCGATCTGATAGCTACTCGCGCTATTGATATGTGTCATCATCTCAATGCGCAGATTATTAACGAAGGCGATATCGCCACGCGCCGTGTGAAATCGGTCACGTTCTGCGCCCGTAGCCTGCCTCATATGCTGGAACATTTCCGTCCAGGCTCGCTGCTGGTGACGTCCGCAGACCGGCCCGATGTGCTGGTTGCTGCCTGTCTGGCAGCGATGAACGGCGTAGAAATTGGCGCTATCCTGCTGACCGGTGGCTACCAGATCGACGCGCCTATTCAGCGTCTGTGCGAGCGAGCTTTTGCTACCGGCCTGCCGGTGTTTATGGTTAAGACCAATACCTGGCAGACCTCGCTGAGCCTGCAAAGCTTTAATCTGGAAGTGCCCAGCGACGATACCCAGCGTGTGGAGCGTGTCCAGGAATACGTGGCCAGCCATATCAGCGCCGACTGGATTGACTCGCTGACGGCGGCTTCCGAGCGCAGCCGTCGTCTGTCACCGCCAGCCTTCCGCTACCAGCTGACCGAACTGGCTCGCCATGCCGGCAAGCGCATTGTTCTGCCGGAAGGCGACGAGCCGCGCACGGTAAAAGCGGCTGCTATTTGTGCCGAGCGCGGCATCGCCACCTGCGTGCTGTTGGGCAATCCGGATGAAATACAGCGTGTAGCTGCGGCCCAGGGCGTCGAACTGGGTAAAGGTATTGTCATTGTCGATCCGCAGCAGGTACGGGAAAACTATGTTCCTCGCCTGGTTGAACTGCGTAAAAACAAAGGTATGACCGAAGTTGTGGCGCAGGAGCAGTTGGAAGATAACGTGATGCTGGGCACGATGATGCTGGAAAGCGGCGAAGTGGACGGCCTGGTTTCTGGCGCGGTACACACCACGGCCAATACCATTCGTCCACCGTTGCAGCTGATTAAAACCGCACCGGGCAGTTCGCTGGTTTCTTCGGTGTTCTTTATGCTGCTGCCGGAACAGGTGCTGGTTTATGGCGACTGCGCTATCAACCCGGATCCGAATCCTGAACAGCTGGCTGAAATCGCTATCCAGTCCGCCGACTCCGCGACTGCTTTCGGCATTGAGCCGCGCGTGGCGATGATTTCCTATTCGACCGGCAACTCGGGCGCGGGCAGCGACGTGGAAAAAGTGCGCGAGGCTACACGCATCGCTCAGGAGAAACGCCCGGATCTGGTGATCGACGGTCCACTCCAGTACGATGCCGCTATTATGGCCGACGTCGCCAAATCCAAAGCGCCGGATTCACCGGTTGCTGGCCGTGCCACGGTATTTATCTTCCCGGACCTGAATACCGGTAACACCACCTATAAAGCCGTTCAGCGTTCCGCCGATCTTATTTCCATCGGACCCATGCTGCAGGGGATGCGTAAGCCGGTTAACGATCTGTCTCGCGGCGCGTTGGTAGACGATATTGTTTATACTATCGCCCTTACCGCCATTCAGGCGAAACAGGCCGAAAGCTAACGTTGCCTTTAAATTAAAGCGGATCGAAAGATCCGCTTTTTTTTGCGTAAATAAAAAAGCCATTCCGCTGGAATAACATTAACCCCGCTATTTGCGTACGCGCTGAAATCATGTCCCCCTCCTTATAAAAACCACCAACATCTTATTGATAATAAATAGAAAAAATCCAGAGTAAATTATTCCTGGTAGAATACAGGTTCCGGTGCCAGGCTTATCATGGCAAGAGACAGGGTCTTTTCGATAATAATATCTTCAGGAACAACACCTATATCAGGCAAGGGAGTTCTCTCATGAGCGATCACCACATTCATCCGGTTTACAATGACGTAAATAGCGGTATTCCGCTAAAACGTATTTCATGGAGCGCTATTTTCGCAGGCGTGGTTCTTTCTGTGGTTATTTATTTGCTGTTAACCATACTGGGGACGGCAATTGGCGCGACCACCATCGACCCGTTGAAAGAACAAAACCCGCTTGAAGGCTTAGGCACGGGCGCAACGATCTGGACAGGGCTTAGCATGCTGATCTCTGTGGGTGCAGGCGCCTATATTACCGGCCGTCTGGCACAGCGTGAAGGCGCGCTGCACGGACTTCTGATGTGGGCAGTGAATACACTGGTCTGCGTCTGGCTATTCGCTGTGGTACTGAGCAGCGCCGTTAGCGGCACCGCCAGCGTTATTGGTTCCGGCTTTACTATGCTGGGTAACGGCATTTCAACCGTCGCGCCTTCTGTCGGACAGAATATCAAACAGAAACTGCAGGAAAACAATATTGACCTGAACAACCTGCAAAACGAGCTGGAAACCACGCTGCGTCAGACCGGCAAGCCAGAACTGCAGCCGGAAAAACTGCAGCAGGACGCGAACAAAGAATCGAATACCGCAAAAAATCAGGCTGAGAATACCGCTAAAGATCAGCAGAATGCCGATACGGATTTAACCAACTGGTTCTCCGGTGTGGTACAGCGTAACCAGGCGACCCTTCAGGCTGCCGATGTCGACGCGCTGAAAAACATTATTAAAGCCCGTACCGGTAAAAGCGATCAGGAAGTCGATCAGATCGTTGCTCAGACTCAACAGAGCTATGAGCAGGCTTACAAGAAATATGAAGAGCTGAAGAAACAGGCCGAGCAGAAAGCTCGCGAAGCTGGCGAAAAGGCAGCGGCTGCCACGGCGAAAGCCAGCTGGATCGCCCTGATCACGCTGCTGGTGGAAGCCGCCATCGCTGGTTGGATGGGCATGCTGGGTCGTAAAACACAGCCTCACCTGGCCGTACGCGAAACGCGTTAAGTCCGGACACGCGTTAAAAAGGCCGCTTATGCGGCCTTTTTTTTAGCGATTCTGTTCGCCGTTGCGGCTCAGCCACAGCGACAGCGCCTTCAGCGAGTCATCCGTAAATTCGTCGCAGCGGCCGGTGATCTCTTCCGGCGTCATCCAAAAAATCTCTTCGACCTCTTCTTCCTGCATCGCAAACGGTCCGTGAGACACGCAGCTAAACAGGCCTCCCCACACGCGGCAATGCTGATCTTCATAATAGAACAAACCGTGTTCGGCAAAAGGCACAGCGGCAATGCCCAACTCTTCTTCTGCTTCCCGACGCGCTGATTCCAGCATTTCTTCACCGCTTTGCACCACGCCGCCAGCCGTTGCATCCAGCATGCCTGGCATAAAGTCTTTGTTCTGCGTCCGTCGCTGCACCAGGATTTTTCCCGCCCCGTTATGCACCACGATATAGGTGGCACGATGACGTAAACACTGCGCACGCATCTGCGCCCGGCTGGACTTTGCGATCGCTTCGTTATCTTCATTAACGATATCAACCCATTCCGTGCCGCTGTCTTGCTCCACCATCCCTAACCCTTACTTGTCTGGCGCCTTCGCGCTCGTTGATGCCTGCCCGCGCAGTCTGCCACGGGTCGCCTTAAGATATTGATCCCGCAGTGTCATTCTGCGGTATCTTTAGAAGATTCAGACAGCCAAAGCTGCACCGACGCACGCTGCCACTGAAAATGGGCGTACTCCGCCACGCGCCTCGGTACGCTGTCGCCATGCAGCGCCAGCCTGTTAATCATTATCGCTAAATCCGTATCCGCTATCGACCACTCGCCAAAAAGATTTTGCTGGCCCGACGGCAACAGCGTTTCAACGGCAGCGATCAGCTTGTGGGCCGACTGCTGTGCGGCCGCCGACAACGGCGCAAAAGTTTCATTGGCAAACAGCACTTCGGTGGGTCGCTCCTGACGAAGCGGCAGGAAATCGCTGCGCAGCCAGGCCTGAATCTCCCGGGCCCTGGCGCGCTTTTCCCGGCCTTGCGGATAAAGCCGTTCAAACTCCGGTGCGGGAAAGCGTTCCTCCAGATATTCGGCAATGGCGGAGGATTCAGAAAGCATAAAATCATCCAGTTGCAGGGTGGGCACGCGGCGCGTCAGGGAGCGCATACCATAGGCCGCCTCAAGGTGCTGGTCGCTGGCAAGATCGACCCGCTTTATCGAAAACGGTACGCCCTTTTCACTTAGTGCGACAAAGGCAGACATGACGTAGGGGCTAAAAAAACAGGCATCTGACCACAAAACAACGTTGGGATAGTGCATCCTGAGTTCCTTATTAAGCGGCGTCTGCAACCTGTTTACCCATTTTTTCGCCAGAAGGCAATCATCGCGCGGCGTCAGCCTGTATCACTTTGCCACTTTGCTACTGCACGACGCACTTTCCGGTCAACTTCGCCTAAGCTTATGGCATTGACGACACCCTTTGAGGAACAAAAACATGCATATTTTACTCACGGGCGGCACCGGCCTGATCGGCAGCCATCTGATTCCTCGTCTTTTATCCCGCGGCGACAGTGTAAGCGTGGTCACGCGCGACGTCGTGAGCGCGCGGCAAAAACTGGGTGAAAAAGTCAGCCTGTGGTCCGGGCTGGATCAGCAACGTAATCTGGACGGCGTGGACGCCGTCATCAATCTGGCCGGTGAGCCTATTGCCGACAAACGCTGGACTGAGCAGCAAAAGCAGCATCTGTGTGAAAGTCGCTGGCAGATAACCGAAAAACTGGCCACGCTGATCAATGCCAGCACCACCCCGCCGAACGTTTTTATTTCCGGTTCAGCCACTGGCTTTTACGGCGACACCGGCGATATGGTGCTCACTGAGGACGACCCGGGCCACCCTGAATTTACCCATGAGCTGTGCGCGCACTGGGAGGCCCTGGCGAGGGCAGCCGACAGCGACAGGACTCGGGTTTGTTTGCTGCGTACCGGCGTGGTGCTGGCTAAAACCGGCGGCGCGCTCAGTAAAATGAAGCTGCCCTTTAAGCTGGGCATCGGTGGCCCTCTCGGCAATGGACAGCAATATATGCCGTGGATCCACCTGGAAGATATGCTGAATGCCATCCTGTGGCTACTGGACAATCCCGATCTGCGCGGGCCGTTTAATATGGTTGCGCCCTACGCGGTACGCAATGAGCAGTTCGCTGCCCTACTGGGCCACGCGCTGCACCGCCCCGCCTTTATGCGCACGCCCGCCAGCGCCATTAAACTGATGATGGGCGAGTCGTCGGTGCTGGTGCTGGGCGGTCAGCACGTGCTGCCGGAACGCCTGGAAGCGTCAGGCTTCAGATTCCGCTGGTATCAGCTGGATGAGGCACTGGCGGACGTGGTGTAGCGTCCTGCTTTAATGCGCCCGTTAAAAACTGCTGCAGCCGCGGGCTTTGCGGCCGGTTGAACAGCTCGTCCGGCGGTCCCTGCTCTTCTATTCTGCCCTGGTGCAAAAAAATCACGTGGCTGGAAACGTGGCGGGCGAATTCCATCTCGTGCGTCACCACCACCATGGTTTTGCCCTCTTCCGCCAGCTTTTGCATAATCCTCAGCACTTCACCCACCAGCTCCGGGTCGAGCGCCGAGGTCGGCTCATCAAATAGCAGAACTTCCGGCTCCATTGCTAACGCGCGAGCAATTGAGACACGCTGCTGCTGGCCCCCGGACAGATGAACCGGATATTTTGCCCGTGCCCGCTCGTCAATGCCGACCTTATCCAGATAGCGGATGGCGCGCGACTGCGCCTCGGCTTTGCTCAGGCCCAGCACCTGAATGGGCGCCTCCATCACGTTTTGCAGCACCGTCATGTGGCTCCAGAGATTAAAGTGCTGGAACACCATCGTCAGGCTGGTTCGCAACGCCCGCAGCTGTTCTTTGTCAGCCACTTTTAACTGGCCATCTTTGTCGCGCACCAGATTAATGGGCTGATTATTAACGGTAATCGCCCCTTCACTCGGTTTCTCCAGAAAATTAATGCAGCGCAAAAAAGTGCTTTTCCCCGAACCGGAAGAGCCAATAATCGTAATGACATCTCCCGCCTTTGCCTGAAGCGAGACGCCCTTCAGCACTTCATGATCGCCGTAGCGTTTGTGCAACTCGCTGACGTGTAATTTATTGGACATAGGTCTACTCAATGGGTCGAAGGTTTTATATGCGCCAGCCAGCGTTGTTCCGCTTTGCGGAACAGACTGATTAAGACATAAGAGATGATCAGATAAAGCACGGCTGCTATGCCAAAAGCGACAAAAGGCTGATAGGTGGCAGAATTGATATCGCGTGCAACCTTCAGCAAATCCGGTACGGTCGCGGTAAAGGCCAGCGCCGTAATTTGCAGCATCAAGATCGGAAGAGCG
>DOOK01000080.1 GCA_003512805.1 Erwinia sp.
ATCTCACCGCTAAACAGCGTTGTTAGCGAGCCCATTTCAACGCGCATGCCAGAAGCGGACATATCTACCGCGATGCCGCTGTCCTTCCAGAAACGTACGTTGGTGGTCACGAGGCGGTCATAAGGCGCGGCGACAAACAGCTGATAGGTCATCATGCGTTTGTCGGCATCAAACTGGCTGGTTTCTACTGAGCCTACCCGGTAGCCCCGGAACAGCACGGGATCGCCAGGGTTCAGCTGGCCCGCTTTCGCACTGTCCAGCGTAATGCGTACGCCTTTGGCATCCGGCGGCGCCAGCGGCGGTGCATCCAGCAGCTTATATTCTTCGGGCTGCTCGCCTTTACTGCCCGGTTGCAGTTCAATATAAGACCCGGAAAGCAGCGTGCCGAGGCCGGTAACGCCTTCACGGCCAATGGTCGGTTTAACCACCCAAAAGGCGCTGTCGCTCTTCAGTAATTTCTCCATTCCGGTGTTGAGTCGGGCGGTAATTTTGACGTGCAGTAGATCGTCGGTCAGTTCAGCGCTTTCCACGGTGCCGACATCGACACTGCGGCTTTTGATCGCCGTTTTTCCGCCTTCGATTCCTTCCGCATTCGTGGTGATCAGCGTCACCAGCGGCCCCTGATGGGTGAAATGATAAAAAAGAATCCATGCACCGATTAATACGGTAACAATGGGAATGATCCAGACTGGTGACCAACGTTTGATTCGATCAACCGTCGCCACGCCATGATTATTTTCCTGCAATGCCTGGCTCCTCTTTAGTTTGGGTACTGACACGATCCCAGGTGAGACGTGGGTCAAACGTTATGGCGGCAAACATCGTCAGGATCACCACCAGCGCAAACAGCAACGCCCCCGTCGCGGGATAAATATTCATTAACTGGCCCATGCGCACCAGCGCAGAGAGCACAGCTATTACAAAAACATCAATCATTGACCAGCGGCCAACGAACTCCACTACTTCGTAAATTTTATGCATCCTTTCGCTGTCCTGGTGCGGCTTGCTTTTGCCATTGGCATCCCAGCAGAGCCAGCCGATAGCCAGCATTTTCAGCGACGGCACCATGATACTGGCGATGAAAATCACCATCGCAACCGGGTAAGACCCTTCCCCCCACAGCAACACTACGCCCGCCATAATGGTAGAGGTGGTTTTGCTCCCCAGGGATTCAGTGATCATGATAGGCATCAGGTTAGCGGGAATATATAAAAGCAGTGAAGTCAGCAATAACGCCATGGTCCATTGCAGGCTGTGCCTGCGTCGCGCATAACCGTGCGTACCGCAGCGTGAACAAGAGGTTTGCTCATCCGGTAGGATCGCGGTACAGCAGCTACAGGAGCGTAGATTTTGTTGAAGACCGCTGATAGCAGGCACCGGCTTCTTAGGCAATGCGGGTAAAGGCGCAATACGTTGCCACATCCAGCGGCGGTCAACGCATTGAAAAGCACGCAGCTGTAGCAGACAGAACAGGCACCAGGGAATAAAACTGGCCCCGACGCCAATATCGCCGTATGCCATCAGTTTGACAAAACTGACCAGCACACCAGCCAGAAAGATTTCCGCCATGCCCCAGGTTTTAATTTGAAACAGAACGCGTGCCATCACCTTTTTCAGGGGCGTGGGCAGCTTAACTGAATTCACCAACAGCAAAATAATAATCATACAGAGCGCGGGGACGGCCTGCACAAACAGCAGGAACAGCGTTGCCAGGCTACTGTAATCAACCGAAACCATGACCTGAGGGATACGCATCAGCGTAATTTCACTGCTCATCCCGGCGACATGCATATTGACGAACGGAAACAGGTTTGCCAGAAGCAGCATAAACAGTGCCGCCAGCGCATAGCCGGTTGGCCGCTTGCGCGGCTCGTCCCATTTCATTACCAGCGTGGTATCACAGCGCGGGCAGCTGGCTTTGCTGCCCGGCGTGAGAGGCGGCAACTGTGTCATCAGGTCGCACTGCGGGCAAAGCATCCACTGATCGGCCTGGAGCGATGAACACATAGGTTACCTCGGTTTAGTTTTTCAGCGATTCCAGGTGTTCCCAGCGCTCGAATGCGGCTTCCAGTGCCTGTTCTGTACTGGCAAGCGCATCGAGTATCGGCTGGGTGACGTCATGCGGCTGACTAAAGAAGCTGGCATCGGCCACTTTCGCCTGCAGCGAGGCCAGTTCGTTTTCCAGCTGCTCCATTTTTTGCGGCATCTGCTCCAGCTCGCGCTGCAGGTTATAGCTCATCTTCGCCGCGGGACGCTTTGCCGCGTCGCTTTTTGCGGTTTCCTGACGCGCAGCTGGCGCGTTCTGTGCTGTGCTGCGGGTTTGCTTATAGGCAGCACGCTGCAGCTGGGCATCGTGATAGCCGCCAACAAAGGCACCGATCTCGCCCTGACCTTCAAAAATCCAGCACTCGGTAACGGTATTATCGACAAACTGACGATCGTGGCTGACCAGCAGCACCGTTCCCTGGTAGCCATCGATCAGCTCTTCCAACAGCTCCAGCGTTTCCACATCCAGATCGTTAGTTGGTTCATCGAGGATCAGCAGGTTGCTGGGCTTCAGGAACAGACGCGCCAGCAGCAGGCGGTTACGTTCCCCGCCCGATAAAGCACGCACCGGAGTCATGGCCCGCTTCGGGTGGAACAGGAAGTCCTGCAGATAGCCCAGCACATGGCGTGGCTTACCGTTGACCATCACTTCCTGTTTGCCTTCCGCCAGGTTATCCATCACCGTGCGATCGGGATCGAGCTCTGTGCGGTGCTGATCGAAATAGGCGACTTCAAGCTTGGTGCCGATATGCACGCGGCCGCTGTCCGGTTTTAACTGATCGAGCATCAGCTTCAGCAGCGTAGACTTGCCGCAGCCGTTCGGGCCAATCAGGGCAATTTTGTCGCCGCGCTGTACCTGCCGGGAGAAATCCTTCACCAGCTGTTTGCCCGCCACGCCGTAGCTGACGTTTTCCAGTTCAAAAACGATCTTGCCGGAGCGGCTCGCCTCTTCTACCTGCATATTGGCTTTGCCCATCACCTCCCGGCGCTCGGCGCGTTCGTTACGTAAAGCTTTCAGCGCGCGGACGCGTCCTTCGTTACGGGTACGACGAGCCTTAATGCCCTGACGGATCCAGACTTCTTCCTGCGCCAGCTTGCGGTCAAATTCGGCGTTCTGCATCTCTTCCACGCGCAGCGCTTCTTCTTTACCCAACAGGAACTGATCGTAGTCACCCGGCCAGGAAACCAGCTTGCCGCGGTCGAGGTCGACGATACGCGTCGCCATGTTGCGAATAAACGAACGGTCATGCGAGATAAAGATGATGCTGCCCTGGAAGGTTTTCAGGAAGGTTTCCAGCCAGTCAATGGTTTCGATATCCAGGTGGTTGGTCGGCTCGTCCAGCATCAGTACACGGGGATTGCTGACCAGCGCGCGGCCCAGCGCGGCTTTACGCAGCCAGCCTCCGGACAGCGAAGAGAGCGGCGCGTCGCCGTCCAGACCAATTTGTTTCAGCACATCCTGAATACGCGTTTCCAGCTGCCAGAGGTTCTGGTGATCGAGAATGCTTTGCAGCCTTCCCATCTCGTTCAGGTTTTTCTCGCTGGGATCGTTCATCACCAGGTGTGAAATGGCATGATAGGCTTTCAGGTATTCGGCCTGTTCATTCACGCCTTCGGCAACGAAGTCATAGACCGAGCCTTTTACATTACGTGGCGGGTCCTGTTGCAGACGCGCGATAACCAGATCCTGCTCATAAATGATACGGCCATCGTCCAGCGGCTGCTCGCGGTTGATGATTTTCATCAGCGTTGATTTGCCCGCGCCGTTGCGCCCTACCAGACAGACGCGCTCGTTCTCTTCGATGTGCAGCTCGGTGTTATCCAACAGCGGCGCGTCGCTGAAAGAGAGGTATGCGCCATGAATACTGATCAGTGACATAAAACTTATTCCTTACCGGCGTGAGTAATCAGCCAGCAGTTATGAATTTGACGGTTGCGTGCGAAGTCCTGCGACTGCGTTTTCGCGGTAATTTCCTGAGCGCTCAG
>DOOK01000100.1:0-7629 GCA_003512805.1 Erwinia sp.
ATTGCTGCCGCCGCTGTCAGATGCCTGAAGCGACTGGTTGATTTTTGCGGCCAGGATTTCGTCATACAGCGGATGTCGGCTGCTATCCCAGGTATAGCGACCGTTATTACCGCTATCACTCAGGCTGTCGCCAAAGACGGTCAGGCTGTCCCAGGCCAGCGCAGGAAAGCTCGAGACGGCATAAAAAAGCCACGCGCGTCCAAAAGCGCGCAGGTGCGAATATTTTTTTAACATGGTGTGACCCCAAAAAGAGCCTGAAAGCGGTAGAAAGGCGCCGGTTATTTTGTTGCTATGCTCATCAACCTGTCAGATAACTATTATCGGTTCGGGCATAACGTCAAGCCGTTTTCAGGCTATTTTTCAAACAAATTACTTCGGGGATTTTATTTATGCAGCGTTGCGGTTGGGTGACTCAGGATCCGCTCTATCTGGCCTATCACGACACGGAGTGGGGGGTGCCAATAACCGATACGCAGGGGCTCTTTGAAATGCTGTGCCTGGAAGGGCAAATGGCCGGACTTTCCTGGCTCACCGTTTTGAAAAAACGGGAGAATTATCGGCAGGCTTTCTGCGGTTTCGATCCTGAGCAGGTGGCTTTAATGACCGAAAGCGATATCGATCGGCTGATGCTGGACAGCGGACTGATCCGCCATCGTGGTAAGCTTTCCGCTATTGTCGCCAATGCGCACGCGCTGCTGGCCATGGCGCAACAGGAAGAGAACTTTGCCGATTTTATCTGGGGCTTCGTCGATCACCAGCCGCAAATTCATCACTACAGCGACTACCGTGATGCCCCCACATTCAGCGCCGTTTCCGATACCCTTTCAAAAGCGCTGAAAAAACGGGGCTTTAAATTCGTCGGCACCACCACCTGCTATTCGTTTATGCAGGCCTGCGGCCTGATCTGCGATCATACGACCAACTGTTTCTGTCATCCTGATCCTCGCAGGTAGCTTCTCTTTACAAATTTAAGAGGACAAGACGGTTTTTTTTCGCCGTCGCGTCGGCATAATCGTTTCTTTTCAGGCTATTTCGCCCGCTGCTGTTCAGGAAACGCTCTCTATGAAAAAACGTTTTGTTACTCTTGCTCTGGTTTTGAGCGGTACCCTTGCCCTGTCGGGCTGTACCACTAACCCTTACACCGGCGAACGCCAGGCCGGCAAAGCCGGTATTGGTGCCGGTCTGGGCGCTGCCCTGGGCGCAGGCGTCGGCGTGCTCTCTTCTTCCAAAAAAGATCGCGGCAAAGGCGCGCTGATTGGCGCAGCAGCAGGCGCAGCGTTAGGCGGCGGCGCAGGCTATTACATGGACGTGCAGGAAACCAAACTGCGTGAAAAAATGCGCGGCACCGGCGTCAGCGTGACTCGTGAAGGCAATAATATCGTGCTGAACATGCCGAACAGCGTCACCTTCGACAGCAGCAGCAGCTCGCTGAAACCTGCGGGCGCCAACACGCTGACCGGCGTGGCGATGGTACTGAAAGAATACCCAAAAACCGCGGTTAACATCGTCGGCTATACCGACAGTACCGGCAGCCGCCAGCTGAACATGAACCTGTCGCAGCAGCGCGCCGATAGCGTAGCCAGCTCGCTGATTACCCAGGGCGTAGCGACTAACCGTATTCGCACCGGCGGTATGGGCCCGGACAATCCTGTTGCGTCCAACAGCACTGCCGCAGGCAAAGCGCAGAACCGCCGCGTGGAAATCACCCTCAGCCCGCTGCAGTAAACACGTCAGCCGGACAGGCTTTGTCCGGCTGTTTCTCAGTCCTGTCAGGCCGCCTCCGCCTGACAGTGGGCGAGACCGCCCTTATGCTTTATGATGGCCGGATCCGCTTTCCGCCATTACCCGCTATCTTAAGATTTAAGCCCCGTGATGGCTGCTTTCTTTTTTACTCGTTCAAGGATCGCTATGAACCGCAAGGCCGCACGCGCGACAATCAGCGACGTTGCCAAACAAGCAAATACAGGCAAGACCAGCGTTTCTCGCTATCTCAACGGCGAGCAGCATCTCCTTTCCGCCGATTTAAAGCAGCGTATCGAAACCGCTATTGCCAGCCTGAACTATCGCCCCAGCCAGATGGCGCGTGGCCTGAAGCGCGGGCGCACTCGCCTGATTGGTTTGATTATCGCGGATATCACTAACCCTTATTCTGTTGATGTTATGTGCGGCATCGAGGCGGCCTGCCGCGCTCAGGGCTTTACGCTGCTGATGTGCAACACCAATAACGAGGTGGATCAGGAGCAGCATTACCTCAACCTGCTGAGCAGCTATCAGGTAGAAGGTATTGTGGTTAACGCCGTAGGGATGCGCGAGGAGGCACTCAGTCACCTCCAGCAGTCGCTGCTGCCGATGGTGCTGATTGACCGCAAGATCCCGGACTTTGCCTGCGACGTGGTCGGGCTGAATAACCATGAGGCCGCCGCGCAGGTAACGACGCATCTGCTTGAAGAATCTTTTGAGGCTATCCTGTTTATTACCGAGCCGTTGGGTACCGTCAATACGCGTCACGAGCGCCTGAAAGCGTTTCAGGACACAATGGCGCAGTATCCGCAGCGCGAGGCCGAACAGGCTGAGGTGGCCTTAAATGACAGCGCGCGGCTGGATGAAATCCTGAAGGATTTTTATCAACGCCACCGTCACCACCGCTGCGCCGTGCTGGCCGTAAACGGGGCGCTGACCCTACAAATCGCGCGCAGCTTCAAACGTCTGGAGCTGAACTGGGGCAGCGATTTAGGGCTGTTGGGCTTCGACGAGCTGGTTTGGTCTGAACTGGCGGGCAGCGGCATCACCACGCTGAAGCAGCCTACCTGGCAGATTGGTTATGCCGCCCTGGAGCAGGTGATTCGCCGCATCGAAGGTGACGAAACGCCGCCGTGTGAACAGCTTTATTCTGGCGAATTGATTATCCGCAATTCCACGAGGTTCGCTTAATTTCCTGCCTTTTAGCTCCATTAACGCAGTGGATAGCCTGACCATCTTCGTTCTGATGCTTTTCCAGTAAATTTCCAAATAATTGTCCACACCGTGAGCGCGATCATAAAACCGCGCTCCGCCCCTTTCGGTTGGAACCGGTTCCAGTTAACGTTTTTGTAACGTCAGGGCCACCGCCCGGAGGAAAAGATGAAACCTGAAATTATTGTAGTGACCGCCGCCTTTGGCCGCGATCGGGTTGCTGAGCTTGGCGGCCAGCAGGCCGTTGTCCCCATTGTCGCCGCTGCGGGCGCTGATGGTATTGAGATCCGCCGCGAATTATTCAGTGAAGCAGAGATCCGGCAGCTTTCCACGCTGGGCCAGGCGATTAGCGAGGCCGGTCTGGCCGCGTTTTATTCCGTGCCGGAAGCGCTCTATACCGAAAAAGGCGCACTGAATCCCAATCTGGACAATCATCTCAACGAGGCGAAGCAATTAAACGCCCGCCTGATAAAATATTCATTAGGCCATTATCAGCCCGGTTCAAGCGCTTCGCCACTGCGCGACGGGCTGCCTTTAACCCTGGTAGTGGAAAACGATCAGACCGACTGCGGCACGCTGGCCGCCCTTGCCCCCTATTTTTCGGACACCGCGCCCGTTGGGATGACGTTTGATATGGGTAACTGGTTGTGGGTGGGCGACAGCCCTACGCAGGCAGCGAAGCAGCTGGCCTCCTTTGTCAGCTACGTGCACGTAAAAGCCGCCACGCTGAGCGATGGCGGCTGGCGGGCTATCGCGCTGAACGAGGCTGATAACCTGTGGCGTGAAACGCTGGCGCTGCTGCCGGCCGACGTGCCGCGAGGCATTGAGTTCCCGCTGGAAGGCGACGACCTGGTGGCCGTCACCCGTCACTATGTAGATTTGCTGCGAGAGGTATAGACCATGACCCTTCATGAAAACGGGACGCTGGATGCGGTGACGATTGGCGAAGCGATGGCGATGTTTATTGCCAGCGATACGGGCGATCTGGCGGCGGCGGAGCATTTCACCAAACGTATCGCCGGGGCCGAGCTGAACGTCGCTATCGGTCTGGCGCGCCTTGGGCTGAAAGTAGGCTGGGTCAGCCGTGTGGGTAACGATTCTTTTGGCCGTTTTACGCGCCAGCAGCTTGAAAAAGAGGGCGTTGACAGCCGCCAGGTAACGACAGACGAGCGCTATCCTACCGGCTTTCAGCTGAAGTCCCGCGTGGAAGATGGCTCCGATCCCCTGGTGGAGTATTTCCGTAAAGGCTCCGCGGCCAGCCACCTGTCCGTTGAAGATTTTAACCGCGACTACTTTGGCGCGGCGCGCCACCTGCATCTGAGCGGCGTGGCAGCAGCCATCTCCGACAGTTCGCTGGCGCTGTCGAAACATGCGGCGCAGGAAATGAAGCGGATGGGCAAAACCATCTCCTTTGATCCCAATCTGCGTCCCGTGCTCTGGTCAAGCGAGCGTGAAATGGCGACCCAACTCAACACGCTGGCAGGTTTCGCTGACTGGGTGTTGCCAGGCATCAGCGAAGGAAAAATTCTGACTGGCTACGATCAGCCAGAAGCGATCGCCGATTTTTATCTGGCGATGGGCGTTAAAGCGGTCATCATTAAAACAGGCTGCGAAGGGGCCTGGTATAAAACCGCCGAAGGTGAAAAAGGCCAGGTCGATGCGATTAGAACCGCCAATGTGGTCGATACCGTAGGGGCGGGCGATGGCTTCGCCGTGGGCGTTATCAGCGCACTGCTGGAAGGAAAAACCCTGCCACAGGCGATTAAACGCGGCAACCGTATCGGCTCACTCGCTATCCAGGTCAGCGGTGACAGCGAAGGCTTGCCGACGCGCGAAAAGCTCGGTGATTTTTAACCACCGGCCAACGCAAACCCAATCAGGCTTCTAACCGAACCATAACGAACCGCACCTCACCCTACCCTGCAGCGTGCGGTCACCTCCAACAGAGGAAGCAGAAGATGAACAAGCAGACAATCGCGCCTAAACGCTGGTGGTATATCATGCCCATCGTGTTTATCACCTACAGCCTGGCGTACCTCGACAGGGCTAACTTCAGCTTTGCCTCAGCCGCCGGTATCAATAAAGATCTGGGTATCACGCACGGCATGTCGTCGCTGTTGGGTGCCCTGTTCTTTCTGGGCTACTTCTTTTTCCAGATCCCCGGCGCGATGTATGCCGAACGCCGCAGCGTAAAAAAACTGGTTTTTGTCTGCCTGGTACTGTGGGGCATTTGCGCCTCGCTGACGGGCGTAGTGAGTAATATTCCCATGCTGGCGGCTATCCGCTTTGTGCTTGGCGTCGTCGAAGCAGCCGTCATGCCAGCCATGCTGATTTATATCAGCAACTGGTTTACAAAATCGGAACGCTCCCGCGCGAACACTTTTCTGATCCTGGGCAATCCGGTGACGGTACTGTGGATGTCCGTGGTGTCCGGCTATCTGATCAACGCTTTCGGCTGGCGTGAAATGTTTATTTTTGAAGGGATCCCTGCCGTCATCTGGGCCGTCGCCTGGTGGTTTATGGTGCAGGATAAGCCTGCTCAGGCGAAATGGCTGAGCGAAGAGGAAAAAGCGGCGCTGGCGGCCCAGCTGCAGAAAGAGCAGGAAAGCATCAAGGCCGTGCGTAATTACAGTGAGGCATTCCGCTCGCGCAATGTCATTATCCTTTGCGTGCAGTACTTTACCTGGAGCATCGGCGTGTATGGCTTTGTGCTGTGGCTGCCTTCCATTCTGCGCAACGGGATGCAGATGGGCATGGTAGAAGCCGGCTGGCTCTCTGCGGTGCCTTACCTGGCCGCAACCGTGGCGATGATCCTGGCTTCCTGGGCTTCCGACAAGCTGCAAAACCGTAAACTCTTTGTCTGGCCGCTGCTGTTAATTGGCGCGCTGGCGTTTTTAGGTTCATATCTTGTTGGAGCGAATAATTTCTGGCTGTCATTCACTCTGTTAGTGGTAGCCGGTGCCGCGATGTACGCGCCTTATGGCCCGTTCTTCGCCATTATTCCGGAAATGCTGCCGCGTAACGTGGCGGGGGGCGCGATGGCGCTGATTAACGCTATGGGCGCGCTTGGCTCTTTCCTCGGCTCCTGGGTCGTGGGGTATTTAAACGGTGCCACGGGCAGTCCTTCCGCTTCGTATATCTTTATGGGGGTATCGCTGCTTATCTCGGTCTGGCTGACATTAATCGTAAAGCCGGCAGCCAATAAGCAACCCCCGATGCCGCATGGCGCTAAACACGCTTAATGGCATGGGCCGGTTGGCCCGTGCCTTAACGAAACAGGGAGACAAGCATGAAACCATCCGTGGTGCTGTATAAGAAGCTGCCGCAAGACCTGCGTTCGCAGCTCGACGAGCATTTTAACGTTACTGAAATCAACGGGCTGACCCCTGAAACCCTCAGCCAACACGCGGAAGCTTTTCAGCAGGCCGAAGGCATT
Organism: Erwinia sp.; assembly: GCA_003512805.1. Classification (GTDB taxonomy): domain Bacteria; phylum Pseudomonadota; class Gammaproteobacteria; order Enterobacterales; family Enterobacteriaceae; genus Erwinia. The sequence continues at coordinate 6,389 of DOOK01000100.1, forward strand.
TTAGGCTCCGGCGGTAAAGTGGACGCGGAGTTTCTGAAAAAAGCCCCGAAGCTGCGCGTTGCCTCTTCCGTGTCCGTGGGCGTGGACAATTTTGATATTCCCGCCCTAAGCGAACGCGGCGTGCTGTTGATGCATACGCCGACCGTCCTGACTGAAACCGTTGCCGATACCATGATGGCGCTGGTGCTGACCAGCGCGCGTCGCGTGGTGGAGTCCGCAGAACGCGTGAAAAAAGGCGAATGGCAGGGCAGCATCAGCGCCGACTGGTTCGGCATCGACGTGCATCATAAAAAAATGGGTATTCTGGGCATGGGCCGCATTGGTCTGGCGCTGGCACAGCGTGCCCATCTGGGTTTCAGTATGCCTATTCTGTATAACGCGCGTAAGCATCACGAAGAAGCGGAACAGCGTTTTGACGCGCAATACTGCGATCTCGACACGCTGCTGAAAGAGTCCGACTTCCTGTGCATCAGCCTGCCGTTAACTGAACAGACTCACCATCTGATCGGTCGTGAAGAGCTGGCGAAAATGAAGCCTTCCGCCGTGCTGATTAATGCCGGACGCGGCCCGGTTGTTGATGAAGAAGCGCTGATCGCCGCGTTAAAAGAAGGCAAGCTTCACGCGGCCGGCCTGGACGTGTTTGAGAAAGAGCCGCTGCCGAAGGATTCACCTTTGCTGACGCTACCCAACGTGGTGGCCCTGCCGCATATTGGCTCGGCGACTCATGAAACCCGTTACGGCATGGCAAAAGACGCGGTAGAGAATCTGATTGCCGCGCTGAAAGGCAATGTAGAAAAAAACTGCGTTAATCCCGACGTGGCAAAATAATTCTCTGTGCCGATGCGCTGTGTGCATCGGCACTTTTTCTTACCCCTCCGCCCTTTATACTGCGCACTACTCCCTTCACTGCGAAACAAGCGACAAACCAACAGACTGTTATTTTATAAATACGCAGGCATGCCATTGTTATTTAACCAACCCATTCAGGTAAAAAAATAAAACATTATTTAAGCCGGATTTACCAACGTGCGAAATCCGTTTTTTATTATAATAATTTTACAAAATAATTGTTATGTTATGAGGTGACACCTGGTGAAAAAAGTTCCTTTTTAGTAATAGATAATTGCCTGCTGATATAAATTTTTTGGTGAGGTTAACAGCCAACCTTCAGGCGTTTTATTAGCAATAATGGCACAGGATTCACCAAAGTGAGTGCCATGTCATTTAAGAAGTAAGGCGTT
>DOOK01000100.1:7758-10607 GCA_003512805.1 Erwinia sp.
TTTAAGAAGTAAGGCGTTCATAAGGTGGATGGATTATTAATTTAGCGTAGAAGCGATAAGGCGTTACGCGCTGATGATATATTAGCTATTCTCCTGCTAATATGGCCAGCATTGCTGTACCGGCAACGGCAAGCCAGTAAAAGGAGTAAACAGTATTCTGCATCAGGAAGAGTAAAGAGGTATATTGGCTCCAAGACGACTATTACTTGAACTATTCCCCTTCCGCTATATTGTCAGGTCTTTTCGATACAGGTTTTATGCGCGCGTGATTTTAAAGCGACTAACATGATGTCTTAATGAATGAAATAAATGACCAGCTTGCGGACCCTTTATTTAACCCATAAAAGACCTGCTCTAAACGCGGCCGGTTAACGAGCCAGCCACCGTCTACGGCAAGGGTATAGCCATTAATATAATCAGAAGCAGGTGACGCAGGAATACCGCAGGCCCTTTCAGATCGTCAGGCAGTCCTCAACGGCCTGCCGGAATACGCTGTAGAAATCAGAGGAAATGCCCAGATGAAATGAAAATTCATTTAATAGAAAACCCGACTTCATTTACGGGGTGATATGAAATCCACCCCGGCTGGCTTATTCGACGGCTATCGGCTTTTGTTCCACGTTGATTTTGGTATCGCCCTGCAGCGTTTTAATCCGCTGTTCAACTTTTTGCACCGCGCTGGCATCTTTCAGCAGCGAATAGGTTAGCGTAAATTCTGTGCTCTGACCCGGCTGCAGCTGTTTAACCCGCCCCTGCTCTTTTTCAATCGTGACCGGATAGGCATAGTTAGTCCCTGGTTCGATCCCCGTCACATAACCCTGTTTCAGAGTATCGGTGTTTTTCCACATGGTCAGTACCGGCAGCTGGCGTGTATCGAATTCAATAGCCGCGCCCTTGTCACCTTTACTGTTGACTACGGCTGCCACCGTTTTGCCATTGCTGTCGGCAATTGGTTGCAGGTTAAAAACCATTTCATCGAAATCTTTGGTCGGCGCGCCATAGGTCTGCCAGTTTTCCAGCCCTTTTTTCGCATAGTCGTTAAACGGCGAAACGGATTTTACCGGCGCCAGGAAGCGGGCATTTTCTTCCAGAATCGGCGTGCTGAAGTTGCTGTGGTAAATAATTTCATAGTCGTGCGGGTAATCACCCTGATTGGTCAGCACATCGTGGAGGGTGAAGGAGTCCGAGCCCGGCACGTAACGTAGCTCGGTCCAGGTTTCCAGCCGCGCTTTTTTAAAGGTGTTTTCTTTCAACAGACCGCGAATACGAATTTCATGCGGTGCCTGGTCGTCCACAATGACTTCCACTTTTGAAGCTGGCGTATTGCCTGCTTTGCCGTGCAGCGTATAGATACGTCCCTCTTTAGTGACGGGATGCCCGGTCCACTCATAGCCGCAGCGCACCATCATCTCGTTAAAGCCTTCCAGCCAACCCAGACCGTTACGGCTTTCCAGATTGATATAAGCCGGATTCACTACCTCATCAACAGGTGAGTCCCAACCCAAACGCACACCGTGACCGTTAACGTGCAGCAGATCCATACCACGCGTCGGGCTGAGGGCAATGGTCAGGCCGTTTTTGCTGGTCAACGTCAGCACCTTCGAGCCTTCCTGCTTGCCGCCATGCAGTACCTGCTGTTCCAGCGTAAAGGGTTCGCCGCTCAGCTTGAGTTGCTTGCTGTCAATCCGCCAGTCGCCCTTTTCCGTCCCCTGCGTATCGGTTAATACCCAGCTTTGCGCCGCCGCCTGCCCACTGATCATTGCCACTACTGCACCCGCCAGAAGAGTCTTGTTCATGTCGTTATCCTTGCTGAAATGATTTAGCTGAAGAGCAGCCAGCCTACAAAGCAGGCGGCATCAGGACTGTGACTGGCGTCACCTGCCGGATTTTTAAGAAATTTTTATCAATAAGACGTGCAGTTCATCACAAATTATTAACTCAAATAATCACTCTGCTGATAAAGGCCACGACGCGGGCAATAAAAAACAGGTCATGAGTTGAAACGATTCACCTGAAGCTTACTGCCGGACACGGAGCGTGCCTTTTTCTTGCTGGCCGCTACCGCTGCCCGCTGACGTTGCATCATGCCTGGCGGGGCGTTAAGGTTAGCTTTCACTTGCCTACGATAAGCAGTTAATACGTTATGAGCTTTTCCGCTTTCGGTAATAAATTCACGCACGCCTCAGGCATTACCCGCCTGATGGAAGATATGGGCGAAGGGTTACGCACGCCCGATTCGGTGATGCTGGGTGGCGGTAATCCGGCCCAGATCCCGGCGATGAACACCTATTTTCAGCAGCTGCTGCAACAGATGCACAATGAGGGCAAGCTGGCCGATGCGCTTTGCAACTACGATGGCCCACGTGGAAAAAGTACGCTGCTGGAATCGCTTTCCACGCTGCTGCGCGACGAACTGGGCTGGCAGGTTGGGCCACAGAACATTGCCCTGACCAACGGCAGCCAAAGCGCCTTTTTCTATTTATTTAACCTTTACGCGGGTCGCCGCGAAGATGGCCGTAAAAAGCGCGTATTGTTTCCTCTTGCGCCTGAATACCTGGGATATGCTGATGCCGGGCTGGATGAAGATCTGTTTGTCTCCGCCCGTCCCGATATTGAAATGCTGCCGGAGGGTCAGTTCAAATATCACGTCAATTTTGAACAGTTATCCGTCACCGAAGATACCGGCCTGATTTGCGTTTCCCGACCGACGAATCCAACCGGCAATGTTATTACCGACGAAGAACTGATGAAGCTGGATGCGCTGGCACAGCAGCATGACGTGCCGCTGCTGATTGATAATGCCTACGGTGTGCCTTTCCCCGGCATCATCTTCAGCGACGTTCGCCCGC
>DOOK01000100.1:10786-14112 GCA_003512805.1 Erwinia sp.
CCGCTATTGGCAATATGAACGGCATTATCAGCCTGGCCCCGGGCAGTATCGGCCCTGCCATCGCACACGAAATGATCCTGCGTGGCGATTTGCTGCGCCTGTCGGAAGAAGTGATCAAACCGTTTTATCAGGAAAGAGTTAAACAAACTATCGCTGTTATCCGCCGCTATTTGCCGGAAGAACGCTGCCTTATTCATAAACCTGAGGGCGCTATTTTCCTCTGGCTCTGGTTTAAAGACCTGCCCATTTCTACCGAGATCCTTTACCAGCGTTTAAAAGCGCGCGGCGTGTTAATGGTGCCGGGACACTTTTTCTTTCCGGGACTGGAGCATGAATGGCCGCATACGCATCAGTGTATGCGCATGAATTATGTGCCGGACAGCGACAAGATTGAGAAAGGGATAGCCATTCTGGCAGAAGAGATTGAACGGGCGCATGGCGAATCGGACACCCGGGCAACCCGCTGAATGCCCACAAAAAAGGCCGCACCCTGTGCGGCCTTCTCTTTAACGCGCGGTCTTACTTAAGAATTTCAATGCGGCGCGGTTTATTGGCTTCCGGTACGATGCGCTCCAAATCGATATAGAGCAAACCATTTTCCAGACGGGCATCGCGCACGTTGACGTGTTCGGCAAGCTGGAATTTACGCTCAAAGTTGCGTTCGGCAATACCCTGATAAAGATAGGTTTTTTCCTGCTGTTCTTCAGGATGGGCACCGCGTACGGTCAGCATATTGTCGTGAGAGGTGATCTCCAGTTCGCTCTGTGCGAACCCTGCCACGGCAATAGTAATTCGGTACTGGTTTTCCGCCACCAGCTCCACGTTATAAGGAGGGTAGCCGCCGTTGCTCTGACCCTGATTCGATTCCAGCAGGTTGATCAGACGGTCGAAACCAATAGAAGAACGGTACAGCGGGGCGAGATCAAAATTACGCATGGTATAGCTCCTGATTATCAGCGAGGGTGTCGTGCGACCTTCCACTATGGACAGATCGGCGGGCCAAAAGCGGTACCCTGTCGGCATACGTTTTGTGACCCTGAACATAAAATGGTGACATTGAAGCCCCTTTCAAGGGCTTGTTCAGGAAAATTTTCAGCCAGTCTGATACGAATGGCATACACTCAGAAAGACATTCATCGGAGCATTAAAGCAGCGGCGCAAGGCTGATAATGATAAGCAGAGCGGTTTGCCACTGTTGAAGGGATAAAGATTATGATGGTACTGAGTAAAAGTCATTTCGCTGGCCTGTTGGCCTGCCTGTCACTGGCCGGTACGGGCGGCTGTTCCAGCTTTATGTCCCATTCTGGTCCCGATCAGGGCTATTATCCCGGCACGCGCGCCAGCGCGAAAATTGTTGCCGACAGCGACAGCGGCTGGGTAATGCGCCCGCTGGCGGCTATCGACCTGCCTTTCTCTGCCGTGCTGGATACGCTGTTGCTGCCGTTTGACTATTACCGTTCAGGCCGTGATAAAACCGGTGATTCGCCGCACGAACGCGTGTTGCGCAGCGAGCAGGAAAATCATACCAGCGACAGCCTTTCTCAGGCCGCGCCGCTGGTGATCAGTACGTCGCCTCGACATCAGCAATAAAGATCTGCTGAAAGCCCGCCACGTTACGCAAGTACGCCACATAAAGTCCGTCCGGCGAGCAGACAACCGCTTCCGGCAAAGGCGCCTCGGCGGTACGGGCCGTCAGACGACGCATTTTACCGCTGCCCGTATCGCACAGCACCACGCTGTTATCGTTGATAAAAGCCACCGATTTGCCATCAGGATGCCAGCTAAAAGCGGACTGGATATCGCTGGCGGTGTGGGTAATTTGCCGGGGCTTGCCGCCGCCGGGCGCAATGGTCCAGAGCTGTACCACGCCCTCCTCGTCTTTCATTAAAAAGGCGATGGCGCGGCCGTCAGGCGAGCTGCGCAGCCAGTGGCGCGGCAATGTTGCCAGCCCGGGAAAGGCGCGATCGTGCGTAAAGGTCAGGCGACGCTGTCTGACGCCTTGCGGGGGAGCCGGCAAGGCGGTAGCCGTACCGGCCAGCGGCGCGTCACCTTCAAGTGCATAGTCGGCCATCTTTTCCGGCAGATCGACAATAAACACTTCCGGCACCTTTTCCCCTTTTTCACTGAGCGTATCGCCGATAAACGCCAGCGCCCAGCGCTGCCGGTGACCGTCGCTTTTCAGGTAGCCCTCTTCGCCAATCCAGCCCTCTTCGTAAGCCCGGTTGATCTCATCACTGCCGGGTGCGGGCGTAGGGGTAGTCGCACTGACCAGCACGCAAAAATGGCTGCCTGCATATTCTCGCGGATGCTGTAACGGTGGGCAAACCGCATGTAGCGGCACGGCTACCCCGACGTTACGCAAATCTTTTGCCGCATCCAGCTCGTGCATCACGTGGTCGTTATAGGTAAAACTCAGCCGGCTACCGTCGGGGCTGAACACGTGCACGTGCGAGCCGCCACGCAGCGCGCCGGGCGTGTAGGGCGGCGTGATATCGCAGGCATCCATATTTTCCACCAGCCCGTTTTGGATAATCACACCACGGCGATGATGAAAGTCATAGTGCCACTGGCTGTCAGGATGCTCCGGGCCATGAATGCAAACGTAGCGTGGTGGTAAATCCGGGCTAACGGTAACCACGCCTACATGCGCGCCCGCCTGTGCCTGGTAAAGGATTTCCGTCTGGCCGCTAAGATTCACTCGCTCGACGGTTAAGCTATTGAACGTCGAGGCATGGCTGCGAACGTCGTAGACCAGCCAGTGGCTGTCGGCGGTCCAGATGTTGGTATTGGTGAGCTGGTGATTGCGCTGAGCAAAAGTGAGCTGTTTTTCCGTCATCATGCTTACCCTTAACGAGGTTTGCTGCTAAGGGTAATGCATTACGCGCTTTTGCGGTACTGGCGTATAAAGTGCGCTATTACCGTAAAATCAGAGGGCGAATTTTTCAATAGCGTGCGCTACGCCGTCTTCCCTGTTGGTTTTGGTGACAAACTGCGCAATATTTTTTACCTTGTCGATACCGTTGCCCATGGCTACGCCTGTCCCCGCGAAGGTTAGCATCGCCAGATCGTTTTCCTGATCGCCGATAGCCATCACTTCATCGGGAGAAAGCCCTAAACGCTCGGCCAGCGCCTTCACGCCCGCGCCTTTATCCACTTTTTTGTTAAGCACTTCAAGAAAATAAGGCGAGCTTTTCATGATGGTATAGCGTTGATAAGCTTCCTGCGGAATACGGGTAATCGCCTCGTCCAGCGTTTCCGGCGTATCGATCATCATGACTTTAGGGAAAGTGGCGGTTTTATCCATTTCTTCCACCGCACGGTAGCGC
>DOOK01000100.1:14164-17229 GCA_003512805.1 Erwinia sp.
GACGCTTCGTGTACGGTATATTCACTGATGTCTTTATTGGGCGTAAACAGCAGGGATTTTGTCAGCGCCTGAAAATGGACACCCAGCTCGCGTGCCAGCTTTTCCACGTACAGGTAATCGTCAAAATTCAGCGTAACTTCCGCCACGCATTCTCCCGATCCCGCTTTCTGCACCAGCGCGCCATTATTGGTAATGCAATACTGTCCTTCCCGCTGTAAATCAAGCTCCACCAAATAGCGCTCCACGCCGATAAACGGACGGCCGCTCGCCAGTACAATCGCTATTCCCTTATCCCGCGCCGCCTGGATGGCTCGCTTAACGCCCGGCGTTACCTCATGCTGAGGATTAAGTAGCGTGCCGTCTATATCAATCGCAATCAGTTTTATCGCCATACGTTCCTCTTGATTTACAGGGTTTTGTTCATGCTAACGCGATCCAGCCAGCGATGACCAGACGAATCATGTCCGGTAATTTTAAATTCGATTCAGCCATTCTTCCGCTAAACGTGCACGGACTGACAACTTTCGGATGCCACACTCCGTGAAACGGCCTGTCACTTTAGGGTGGCGGTTAAATATAAAAATGGCGTGGATAGCGTAGTTTACAATCAGTCATGTCACACGGCTCGCCAGTCGTTCAGGGAGGAAAAAGAGGGAGAGCCAGCCCTGACCATTATCGCAGGTGCTATAACGCTAATGCCCAGGGCCTGGCGGCCGGACACCCGTTCGATTTTTTCTGGTAAATGAAGACGGTCACCTGCTCCTGATACCGCCTGCTGTTCCTGCCGACAAAGCATTGACAGGCGATGACGACATAGCAAAAACGGCAATAAAAAGGCAGATCGAACGATCTGCCTTTAAAACGCTGGTGCACCAGCCGGGGCACGCGCCCCGGACCGGTTAAATATCGATATTAGCGGCTTTCAGCGCGTTCTCTTCGATAAAGGCGCGGCGCGGCTCTACCGCATCGCCCATCAGCGTGGTAAACAGCTGGTCGGCCGCAATAGCATCTTTCACCGTGACGCGCAGCATACGGCGGCTGTCCGGATCCATGGTCGTTTCCCACAGCTGTTCCGGGTTCATCTCGCCCAGACCTTTATAACGCTGTACCGACAGACCGCGACGTGACTCCTTGACCAGCCAGTCCATTGCCTGCTCGAAGTTGGCGACAGGCTGACGACGCTCGCCACGTTCGATAAAGGCGTCTTCCTCAATCAGACCGCGCAGCTTCTCGCCCAGCGTGCAGATCTTGCGGTATTCGCCGCCCGAAATAAACTCGCTGTCCAGTGGATAATCCGTATCCACGCCGTGCGTACGAATACGCACAACCGGTTCAAAGATATGCTGTTCGCGGTTCTGACGCACGTGGCCGACATAGGTGCTGCCGTGCTGCTCATTGGCATTCAGAACCGTTATCAGTTCATCAATCCACTGCTGGACCGGCGCTTCTGCGGCAATATCGCTCAGCGTCGGGTGATAGATCAGCGCGTTCAGTAACGCCAGCGGATAGCGGCGCTCCATACGCTTGATCATCTTCCGGGTGCTGTTGAACTCGGCGACCAGGTTCTCCAGCGGCTCGCCGCCCAGGGCAGGCGCATTGGCGTTGGTGTGCAGCGTCGCACCATCCAGGGCAATAGCGATCTGATACTGATCCATCGCCTCATCATCCTTGATGTACTGCTCCTGCTTGCCTTTCTTCACCTTGTACAGCGGCGGCTGCGCGATATAGACGTGGCCGCGCTCGATGATTTCCGGCATCTGACGATAGAAGAAGGTCAGCAGCAGGGTACGGATATGCGAGCCATCCACATCCGCATCGGTCATGATGATGATGCTGTGATAGCGCAGTTTGTCCGGGTTATATTCGTCACGGCCAATGCCGCAGCCCAGCGCGGTGATCAGCGTTGCCACTTCCTGAGAAGCGAGCATCTTATCGAAGCGCGCCTTTTCGACGTTCAGGATTTTGCCTTTCAGCGGCAGGATCGCCTGGTTTTTGCGGTTACGGCCCTGCTTGGCGGAGCCGCCCGCAGAATCCCCTTCCACCAGGTAGATTTCAGACAGCGCCGGATCGCGCTCCTGGCAATCCGCCAGCTTGCCCGGCAGGCCAGCCAGGTCCAGCGCGCCTTTACGGCGGGTCATTTCACGAGCGCGACGCGCCGCTTCACGAGCACGAGCCGCATCAATAATTTTGCCCACCACAATTTTCGCATCGCCCGGATTTTCCAGCAGGTATTCTGCCAGCAGCTCGTTCATCTGCTGCTCAACGGCCGTTTTCACCTCGGAAGAAACCAGTTTGTCTTTGGTCTGAGAGGAGAACTTCGGATCCGGTACCTTGACGGAAACCACGGCAATCAGGCCTTCACGCGCATCGTCGCCGGTAGCGCTGACTTTCGCTTTTTTACTGTAGCCTTCTTTATCCATGTACGCGTTCAGGGTACGCGTCATCGCCGCGCGGAAACCGGCCAGGTGCGTGCCGCCGTCGCGCTGTGGGATGTTGTTGGTAAAGCAGTAGATATTTTCCTGGAAACCATCGTTCCACTGCAGCGCAACTTCCACGCCGATGCCGTCTTTCTCGGTAGAGAAATAGAACACGTTAGGGTGGATAGGCGTTTTATTGCGGTTCAGGTACTCCACAAACGCCTTGATGCCGCCATCATAGTGGTAGTGATCGTTTTTGCCATCGCGCTTGTCTTCAAGCTTGATAGAGACGCCAGAGTTAAGGAACGACAGCTCGCGCAGGCGCTTTGCCAGGATCTCGTACTCGAAATCGATAACGTTGGTAAACGTTTCGTGGCTTGGCCAGAAACGGACGCGCGTCCCGGTCAGTTCAGTTTCACCCGTTACGTGCAGCGGGGTCTGAGGCACGCCGTGAACGTAGATCTGCTGGTGCACTTTACCTTCGCGACGGATAGTCAGCTCCAGCTTTTCAGACAGGGCGTTAACCACCGACACGCCCACACCGTGCAGGCCGCCAGACACTTTATAAGAGTTATCATCGAACTTACCGCCAGCGTGCAGCACGGTCATGATCACTTCCGCTGCGGAAACGCCTTCCTCTTCGTGAAT
>DOOK01000438.1:0-3278 GCA_003512805.1 Erwinia sp.
CTGGCTTTAACCAGCGTCGCTTTTTCATAACGCTCTTCGACTTTAAAACGCGTTTCAGAAGGTTTCCCTTCACTACTCACCCGTACCACGCGCTCACCGCTTTGCAAAATATTTTTCAGCAGCGGGGCCTGAACCGCTTTCACGTGCGAAGGCCACGAGCCGCGTACCAGCGCCAGATAATCTTTCTGCATCCCCTTTTCACGCAGCTGTTCATGCAGCGAACGCAGCGCGGAACGTTTTTTTGCTACCAGCAGGATACCGGAGGTATCGCGGTCAAGACGGTGTACCAGCTCCAGAAAACGAGCTTCCGGACGCAGCGCCCGCAGCCCCTCGATCACGCCGAAGCTTAGCCCGCTGCCGCCGTGAACCGCCGTCCCTGAAGGCTTATTCATTACCAGAATATAATCGTCTTCATAAACGATTGCGTTAGCCAGAGCGGCAACCTTATCCAGCTTTGGCGAAACGGCCGCTTCTTCGCGTTCTGCGACCCGAACCGGTGGAATACGCACTTCATCCCCCGGCTGCAGCTTGTATTCTGGCTTAATGCGTCCTTTATTTACGCGGACTTCGCCTTTACGCAAAATCCGGTAAATCATACTTTTTGGCACACCTTTCAGCTGGGTGCGTAAAAAGTTATCGATGCGCTGCCCCGCGTCATCGGCGGCGATAGTCACAATTTGAACTGCTGGAGTATTGGTTTTCATGGTGGGCGATTCTAAATAGAGCGTCAGCATAGCGCCACTTCTTTTTCTGTGCTTAACTGAAAGTGACCTCTGTCGCCGCAGGTTTATGCCTGTTTTTTCGGCGATTTGCTGAAAAGCACTGCAAATCGTTTTAAAAGCTGGAATAAACTTCGCAGAGCGGGAAAAGTCACCTTGCTATCACAAGCTTAGCAGTGGAATAATGATTCCGTTTTACTGGCTCAACGCATGTGAAACAAGAGAATAGCGTTATAAGAAATTTTGCCGGATCGTACATACACGCAGCAATGGCGTAAGACGTATTGTGCAATCAGGCATTTAGCGGGCTGCGGGTTGCAGCCTGGACGACAAGACGGGACAGGTTCACTCTGGTTACCACTGGTGGTTCTCCCTCTTTATAAACGCGCTGTTTTTCCAGTTGAAAAACAGGCTACCGAGATTTGCGCCCCTTGAGCTGGCGACAACCGGGAGGTTGACGGCTTTGCGATGAGACACGGGGCCATCGGTTTGACGCGTCCAGCGTTACTATGCCCGTAGCTTTGTCACTAATGTAAGAATAATGAGTAAGTTACGATGAAAAGAATGTTGATCAACGCAACTCAACAGGAGGAGTTGCGTGTCGCCCTTGTAGACGGACAGCGTCTGTACGATCTGGATATCGAAAGCCCAGGACACGAACAGAAAAAAGCCAATATCTATAAAGGTAAAATTACCCGCATCGAACCCAGCCTTGAAGCCGCCTTCGTTGATTACGGCGCTGAGAGACACGGTTTTCTCCCTCTGAAAGAAATCTCCCGCGAAAACTTTCCCAGCAACTACTCCTCTCATGGCCGTCCTAATATCAAAGACGTGCTGCGTGAAGGTCAGGAAGTTATTGTTCAGATCGATAAAGAAGAGCGTGGCAATAAAGGCGCGGCGCTGACCACCTTTATCAGCCTGGCCGGCAGTTATCTGGTTCTGATGCCGAACAATCCGCGCGCGGGCGGTATTTCACGCCGTATCGAAGGCGATGACCGTACCGAGCTGAAAGAAGCGCTTTCCGCACTGGATTTACCGGAAGGCATGGGTCTGATCGTACGTACCGCAGGCGTTGGCAAGTCCGCCGAAGCGCTGCAGTGGGACCTGAGCTTCCGCATGAAACATTGGGAAGCCATTAAAAAGGCCGCTGACAGCCGCCCTGCTCCTTTCCTGATCCATCAGGAAAGTAACGTTATCGTTCGCGCTTTCCGTGACTATTTGCGTCAGGATATCGGCGAAATCCTTATCGATAACCCGAAAGTGCTGGAGCTGGCTCGCCAGCATATCGCCGCACTGGGTCGTCCTGATTTCAGTAGCAAAATTAAGCTTTACACCGGCGAAATCCCGCTGTTCAGCCATTACCAAATCGAATCGCAAATTGAGTCGGCCTTCCAGCGTGAAGTGCGTCTGCCTTCCGGCGGCTCTATCGTTATCGATTCCACTGAAGCGCTGACCGCCATCGATATTAACTCCGCACGCGCGACCCGCGGCGGTGATATCGAAGAAACGGCCTTCAATACCAACCTGGAAGCGGCAGATGAAATTGCCCGCCAGCTGCGCCTGCGTGATCTGGGCGGCCTGATTGTTATCGACTTTATCGATATGACGCTGGTTCGCCATCAGCGCGCGGTAGAAAACCGCCTGCGTGAGGCCGTGCGTCAGGATCGTGCTCGTATCCAGATTAGCCATATCTCCCGTTTCGGCCTGCTTGAGATGTCGCGTCAGCGCCTCAGCCCGTCGCTGGGCGAATCCAGTCATCACGTCTGCCCTCGCTGTAGCGGCACCGGCACCATCCGTGATAACGAATCGCTGTCGCTCTCTATTCTGCGTCTGATTGAAGAAGAAGCGCTGAAAGAGAACACCAAAGAAGTTCACGCGATCGTTCCGGTACAGATTGCATCTTATCTGCTGAATGAAAAACGTGAAGCGGTGAGCGCCATCGAAAAACGCCAGGGTGGTGTGCGCGCGATCATCGTGCCTAACGATCAGATGCAAACTCCGCATTATTCCGTGCTGCGCGTGCGCAGCGGCGAAGAGACGCAGACGCTCAGCTATCATCTGCCAAAGCTGCATGAAGCCGAGATGGCGCTGCCTTCTGAAGAAGAACACGCCGAGCGCAAACGCCCTGAGCAACCTGCTCTGGCCGCTTTCGTGATGCCGGATGCACCGCCAGCACCACACGAGCCCGAGCCGGAAGCGCCTGTTGCGCCAGCTGCTGTCTCTCAGCCGGCCACAGCCCCTGCCGCTAACGAACCCGGTCTGGTTGGCCGCTTCCTGCGTGGCCTGAAGAAAATGTTCGCCGCTGAAGAGAAGCCGGTTGAACAGCCTCAGCCTGCCGCCGTAGTGGAAGAAGAAGAAGAGAAAGCGCCGGAAGCTACCCCGCCGCGCAGTGAACGTCGTAACAATCGCCGTCAGAATAATCGTCGCGATCGTAATAATGGCGATCGTTACGGCGATCGGAGCGAACGTGGCGACCGTAACGAGCGCAACGGTGAACGTAACGACCGTAATGGCGACCGTAACGAGCGCAACGGTGAACGTAATGACCGCAACGGCGAA
>DOOK01000438.1:3530-4773 GCA_003512805.1 Erwinia sp.
ACGTAACGACCGCAACGGCGAACGTAATGACCGCAATGGCGATCGTAACAATCGTAATAGCAATCGTAACGAACGTATGGTGCGCGACAGCGATCCACAGGCAGAAGCTCGCGAAGAAAACCGCCGCAGCAAGCGCAATGCTGCGCCGCAAGACGACGTGCCGGTCGATGAAGAAGGTCGTAGCCAGCAGCGTGAAGATCAGCAGCAGCAACGTCGCGAACAGCGTGCCGAGCGCAAGCGTCGTCAGGATGAAAAACGTCTGGCCGCACAGGAAGAAACGGTTGAAAGCGCACCGGTAGCAGAAGCCACCGCCGTCGACGAACAGGGTGAAGAGCAGCAGGTTCAGGTAATGCCGCGTCGTCAGCCGCGCCAGCTAAGCCAGAAAGTTCGTATTGAGACGGCCGAGCAGACCGCGGCCCGCTCTTTCGCACCGGAAGAAGCGGCCCCGACTGAAGAACCGCAGCCTGCACTGACCGAAGCAGTGGATATCGTGGAAGCAGACGAGGAAGAACGCGACAATAACAGCATGCCGCGTCGTTCACGTCGTTCGCCACGCCATCTGCGTGTTAGTGGTCAGCGTCGTCGCCGCTACCGCGATGAGCGCTATCCGAACCAGTCGCCGATGCCGCTGACCTTTGCTGCCGCGTCACCGGAAATGGCTTCGGGTAAGGTGTGGGTCTCCTATCCGGTTGCGCATGTCTCTGATAGCCATGAGATTGAGCAGTCCGTTGTACCGGACTACGGTCACGAAGAAGCGGCCGCTGCCGTTGCCGTCGCGGCCGCTGAAAGTCTGCCGCAAGATGTGAAAGACGAAGCGCCGGTACATATCGTTGAGCCGCAGTCCGTCACGCCGGCCACAGCGGCTGAAATCGCGGCCGTAGCGCCCATGGAAATCACCGACAATGCGGCCATTGCTGCAGCGGTGAATGAAGAACCTTCTGTTGTCTCTGCCGCCGATGAAGACGTTGCGAAAGAGGTTGCTCAGGCTGCCTTCCCTGCGGCTGAACCGGCTGAAAGCGAAGGTGAAGCGGAGGCCGATCGTGCTTTCGCCGCCGACGTTAGCGAGCAGACAGAGCAGCAGGTTGCGGAAGTGCTTAATGCGCCAGAAGCCACGACTGAACCCGTTGTGGTTTCCGAACCGCATGCGCCAGTTGCCGGTCGCGATGAACCCGCTGCCGTCTCGGCACAGGCTGAAACCGTAGCACCGGCAGCACAGATTGACGCACCGGTACAGGCTGAAGCC
>DOOK01000438.1:4953-9629 GCA_003512805.1 Erwinia sp.
AGCCGCAGTACCAGCAGCGCAGGCTGAAGCACCGGTACAGACTGAAGACGCTGCACCAGCAGTGCAGGCTGACGCACCGGTACAGACTGAAGCCGCAGCACCAGCAGTGCAGACCAACGCACCGGTACAGGCTGAAGCCGCAGCACCAGCAGTGCAGACCAACGCACCGGTACAGGCTGAAGCCGCCGCACCAGCAGCGCAAACTGAAGCATCAGCACAGTCTGAAGCGCCGCGTGTGGCCTCTGCTGCACCAGCGCGTCCTCAGGCACCTGCTGAAGCGGCACCGCAAACTCAGGCTGCACCAGCGGCCGTTGCTACCGCTGAGAAAGGCCAGTCTGACGTTGCCGCTCCGGCCTTTAAACATCATGCCACGGCACCGATGACTAAAGCGCCCGCGCCTGAATATCAGTCGGAACCTGCTCGTCAGAGCGACTGGGTGCGCCCTTCCTTCAACTTTGAAGGAAAAGGTTCAGCCGGTGGTCATGCTGCCACTCATCAGGCGACGGCTCCGGCTACCCGCCCTGAGTAAGCAGCAATGCTCATAAAAAGCCCCGGTCAGTGACCGGGGCTTTTTTTTGCCTCATCTTTTTGACTTCAACGCAGACACGTCTGCAGAGTGCGCTTATTTGCTGCCTCCTCTCTGCCACTGCTCAATATTTTTAGCAGCAATCCGGTCAGGGTAAAAATCCAGCGCCGGGCTTATTTACCGCCCCTTCTCTCCGGCTGCTCAATATTTTTAGCGGCAAGCAGATCGTGGTAAACACCAGCGCCGAACTTATTTACCCTCTCTTCTCTTCGGCCGCT
This sequence comes from Erwinia sp., assembly GCA_003512805.1. GTDB lineage: Bacteria > Pseudomonadota > Gammaproteobacteria > Enterobacterales > Enterobacteriaceae > Erwinia. The sequence goes on from DOOK01000438.1 coordinate 5,758, forward strand.
CAATATTTTGGGCAGCAATCAGGTCAGGATAAAAACCCAGCGCCAGGCTTATTTACTGCCTCTTCTCTGCTGCTCAATATTTATGGCAGCAAGCAGACCTTGAACTCAGCACCGGGCTTGCGTCGGTATCAGACCCGCTGAGCGGTAGCCCGCGATTAACTCGTCAAACAATGTCAGATCGGCCCGGCTTCTGGCCATCAGCTGCGCCCCGGCTACGGCAGCAAAGATAGCGCGCGCGCGTTGTTCGCTCTCTTCCTGCCCGCTCAGGCCCGCTTCCCGTAATCGTGCAGCCAGCCAGGCGACGTTTATATCCGCGAACGTCTGCACTTCTTTTTTGACCGACTCCGGCAGATCGTCGTATTCAGCAGACATAAAGCTGCCCATGCAGAGCCGGTTTTCACTTTCCAGCGATCGGCGAAAAATCTGTGGGTATCGCGCCAGGCAGCTGATGGCATCCTGTGCCGAGCCTTGCAGCGCCTCTAAATCGGCGGCGGTATCTTCCCAATAACGTTTTGCTACTGCCGCACCCAGATCCGCTTTGCTGGGAAAATGGTGATAAATACTGGCTGCTTTGATCCCTACCTCGCCAGCCAGGTCACGAAAATTCAGCCCCGTATAGCCGTGGGCCTGGGCGCTACGACGTGCGGCGTGCAGGATTTCATCTTTAGACGTTTTACTCATGGTGTCGCTCCTGTTGCAGAATAAATATTCTACCATGTGGTAGGTAGCTATTGACAGCAGATAAACAGAGGCCTACCTTTAAAACCTACCAACTGATAGATAGGAAAACAAATCATGAGCCACCCTCTTTTTTTCTCAGACGCTACTGAACTTGCTGAGCTAATCCGCTCGCGTGAAGTCTCGCCGGTAGAAGTCGTTCAGGCACACCTTGACCGAATTGAAGAAACCAATCCCAAGGTCAATGCTGTTGTCACGCTGGCAGCGGATGCGCTCAAAAACGCGAAAGCGGCAGAAGCGGCCGTGATGGCCGGTAAACCGCTCGGCCCGCTGCATGGCGTCCCCTTTACGGTAAAAGATTCTATTGATACGGAAGGGGTAATGACGCAGCGCGGATCGCCTATCTTTAAAAATCGTCTGCCTGCACAGGATGCAACCAGCGTGGCGCGGATCAAAGCAGCTGGCGGTATTCTTCTGGCGAAGACCAATCTGCCCGAATTTTCCTACTGGATTGAAAGCGATAACCTGCTCTCGGGTCGTTCCAACAATCCCTGGGATTTAACGCGCACGCCCGGTGGATCCAGCGGCGGTGAATCAGCAGCTATTGCGGCAGGGATGTCACCGCTGGGCCTCGGCACTGACCTGGCTATTTCCATACGTGGCCCCGCATCGCAAACAGGCATCACCTCGATGAAGGCTACACATGGCAGCGTACCGATGACTGGGATCTGGCCGCGTGCGCCGCGCCGTTTCTGGCATGTCGGCCCGATGGCCAGATCCGTGCGTGATATCTCGCTGGCCTTTTCACTGCTGGCCGGGCCGGATGGCCAGGATGCTTTTTCCAGCAGTGCGCCTCTCTTCCCCGCTGAAAACGCTTTCCGCCCTGACCGCCCGCTTCGTATCGGCTGGATGACCGGCCCCGGCTTCGGTCCGGTAGATCCTGACGTGGCGGCAGTGGTGAAAGCGGCTGCCGAAGCGTTAGCCTCTCTCGGCCTGTCGGTAGAACAGGTTGCTATTCCGGCGCTGGAGCGGGATTTTGCTCTGGAAGTTTTTAATCGTATTCATGTGATGGAAATGAAACCGGCTTTTGCCCGCGCGACGGCGGGACACGGCCTGGAAGAACTGTATAAAATGGCGAGAACCATGCTGGCGCTGCCCGATACGCCCATAGCGGATTTTATTGAGGCCGAACAGGCCGCAGAGCGGCTACGGGATGGCTTTGCCGACTACTTTTCCCGCTACGACGTACTGATTACGCAGGTTTTGCCCGTTCCCGCCCATAAGCATGGCGTTGAACAGTTTACTATTGCGGGTCAGACCGTTGACGCAACGTATTTGCAAGGGGCGACGGTGCCGCTTAACGTAACCGGCCTGCCCGGCCTGTCGCTTCCCTTTGGAACCGGCAGCGCAGGGATGCCAATCAACGTGCAGATTGTTGGGAAATGGCATGCGGAAGCCACTATTTTACAGGTGGCAGCGCTGCTGGAAGCCGTCAGTCCGGTCAGGGGCCGTCATCCGGCTCTGTGATACACGCCACGCCTGACTTTTTTACTTTCACAGGATGTTATGTATGAATGCCTTTTTTAAAGCGGTTGAACTCGAAAAAGCGTACCGATTGATCAATCATGGCCCGACAACGCTGGTCTCGGCAAAACATGACGGTGTCGAAAACGTCATGTCTGCCGCATGGGCCTGCGGGCTGGATTTTACCCCAGCCAAATTAACGGTCGTGCTCGATAAAAGCGCCTTTACCCGCAGTCTGATTGAAGCAAGCGGTGAGTTTGTTATCCAGGTCCCCGTCACAGGACAGGCCGACCTTGTCCATTATCTGGGCACGCACTCGCGCCATAAAGAGCAGGACAAGCTGACAGAATCAGGCGTGACGCTTTTTTCCGTGCCGGACGTTTCGCCGCCGCTGGTAGCAGGCTGCGCGGCCTGGCTTTTCTGCCAACTTATTCCTTTGGAACAAAATCAGCAGGATCATGATTTATTTATCGGGGAGATCAAAGGCGCATGGGCGGACAGCCGGGTGTTCAGAGAAGGACACTGGCATTTTGAAGACGCGGGCGATGAGTGGCGCAGCCTGCACTATATTGCCGGCAAGCATTTTTATACTATTGGCGCGTCGCTGGACGTGGAGTGAGAGAAAAAGCAGGCAAAAAAAGCCCGTCGTCAGGAGGTTAATCTGAAGACGGGAAAAAAACGGATGCACCCGGTTTAAGCGCATCCAAAATGGGTAAATCTAGGCATTCATTTTAAACAGTGACATCTGCGACATGGAACTGAACACCTTATAAGAAGCCTGCAGCGCAGCCTGCTTCATGGTGTAGGACGAAATCGTGCTGGTCGGGTCAGCATCCACCAGATTACTCATCTGGGTCGCCTGGTTCAGCGCGGTATCGCCCGCTTTCGATTCAATACTATCCAGCTCGTTCAGCTGCGTGCCAACTTCAGACTGTACTTTCAGCACGTTGTTCATAGAGTTGCGCAGGCCGCGGTTGGCCTTAGCCATATCTGCCGCTGCCGCGTCTTTGGTTGCGCCATCCGCATTCGCCAGCGGCTGCTTCAACGAGTTAATCGCCGTATTCAGCGTGGTAAAAATGTTGCTTTCACTGGCGCTACCGTCCGGTTCCGGCACCGCATTGCTGGTCAGCGAGGTAAACACCTGGCTGCCGGTATGGCTGGTGGTCATGGTACGGCTGGCATCGACTTTCTGGCTGATGGCGGTATCGCCACCGTTATAGGTAACGTTGCCGCTGGCATCCGCTTTGAAAGGCGCCTTATCAGACTGGTAGCCCGCAAAGATATAGCGGCCGTTACCGTCCGTAGAGTTCGCCAGGCCCATCAGCTGATCGCGCAGGCTGGTCAGCGTGGTGGCATAAGTCGAGCGGTCTTCGTCCGACAGCGTGCCGGTTGATGCCGCGACTACCGCCGTCTGCGCCTGAGTGATGACGCTGGTCACCTGCGAAAGATTGGTGGACTCCTGCGACAGGCTGCTGGTCGCGAAGTTACGCGCCGTTTTGTACTGGCCGGCCTCGGCCTGAGCCTGAGAAAGCACAACGGCCTGGGCCGCTGCGACCGGATCGTCCGAGGGCTTGACCACGCGTTTGCCGGTCGCTAACTGTTCGCCTGACTTCAGCCAGGTGGCCTGCGAATCAGAAATACCGCGCATCTGCTGGTATTTCTGATTCGCA
>DOOK01000439.1:0-2347 GCA_003512805.1 Erwinia sp.
TCTTCCGATCTCGATTCGCCTGTTGAGCCACTACGGCGACAGCGTGGCGGGAAAATTGCTGATGTACGATGCGATGACGTTGCAGTTCCGCACGCTTAAGCTCGCAAAAGATCCTCATTGTGAAGTTTGCGGCGGTTAGCCTCTTTTGCGCGCCTGATTCTGTAACGGCGCGCCCATTCCTTATCCATTTAGTCTGTAAAAACAACCTATTCTTTTGGCTGACGCTATAGTTAGATCACTGCGTACGTCGCGCCAGGGAGAATTGCATGAGCGAGGAGCACCACCCACAACCTGATGTCAGCATACAGAGCCTGCGTCGCCTGCTGGTTATATTTTTGCTGGTGATAGGCTGTGCCGTTGTGCTGGTGAACGGTTGGGTGATTTACAGTATCTGGCAGCGCATTGTGAATGAAACGCAAAACGATGCCCGTAATTTATCGCAATCACTGTCGCGACAGGCCGAAGATACGCTGCTGCCCGTCGAACTGACCCTGCAGGATCTACGCGACCGTATTACGCTGGTTGGTCTTGATGCCGAGCGGCAGAATTACCTGCATACGCTATTACTCGAACGGAAAGCATCGCTGCCGCAGTTACACGGCCTGTTTATCTATGACAGTGCAGGCAACTGGGTGCTGAATTCTCAGGGAATGCCTGACCGGCGAAACAATGCCGACCGCGCCTATTTTAAATACCATCAACAGCATAATGACCCAGGCCTGCATATAGATGAGGTGATTCACAGCCGCAGCACTGGCGAGCTGGTTATTCCTGTTTCAATGCGGCTGAATAATCGTGACGGCACTTTTCGCGGCGTGTTGCTGGCTACGCTGCGCATTGACTATTTCCGGCAAATGTTTGGCTATTACAATTTGGGCGACAGAGGACTGCTGGCGCTGATGACCCATACGGGCAATATTCTTTATATACGTCCTTTTGCAGACAGCCTGCTTAACCGCAATATTTCCAACAGCCCATTGTTTACGCGTTTGCTGAAAACAGCCCCCAGTGGAACAGCAAACTATAAAGCCGCGCTCGATGGCGTCGAACGCATTTTTGGCTATGCGAGCCTGAAACGCTACCCGCTGGTGATTACCGTTGGCTATGACAAAAAGCACCTGATTCAGGTCTGGCTGGCGGAGCTGGTGGTTTACCTGTCGCTGTGCGCGTTGCTGCTGATAGTCATTGCCGCGCTGGGCTGGCTGCTGCTGCGTAATATTGGCCATACCATTCGCGACCAGGAAGAGCTGGCTACGGCACGCGACAGGCTGACGGCAGTGAACCGTACGCTGCAAACGCTGGCGCTGGTGGACAGCCTTACCGGCCTGGCAAACCGCCGCCAGTTTGACCTTTATCTCGACCGCAGCCTGGAACGGGCCAATAAACTGCATTCGCCTCTGGCGCTGCTGATGATAGACGTAGACTCATTTAAGCGGTTCAACGATACCTATGGCCATCTGGCCGGTGACGAATGTTTAAAATATGTCGGCAACGCGCTGCTGAACGTTGGGCTTCGCTCTGACGATCTGATTGCACGTTATGGCGGCGAAGAATTCGCGGTGATCCTGGCCGATTGCGGCCCGGAAGCGGCAATGAGGGTCGCCGAAAAGATAAGAGAAGCCGTGGTCGAGCTGGCGATCCCCCATCGTAACAGCGAAAGTGCGGCTAAAGTGGTCACTATCAGCACGGGCTTCCATGTCATGCAAAGCGGCCAACAGGAAGATCGTCAGACGCTGATCGGCAAGGCCGATAAAGCCCTTTACCAGGCAAAAGTCACTGGCCGTAATCGGGTGGAAATGTTCCAGTAATGTTCCAAAAAGCGCACCTTCCCTTTTTCTTTCGCCATGATCCCTTACGCCGAGTCTGCAATGACGACACCATGGCCTGCAGGCAGAGTCAGAACGCAAGGATGAGAGAGGGGTTATCATTTATGCCCGCCGGCCCCGCGTGATGCCTGGTATAAACACCGGGGAAGCAGAGAAAACAGGGATATGCCGCTACAGCCCTCCTGAAGAAGATACGTGCCAGGCGAAACTTGAGCTTGCGGTACTTAGCGCTCGTAATGTTTGCCACCAAAGCAGATGTGGCGGCACTCAGAACCGGGCTGTTATAAGAGATAGTCGTCAGCCAGGTGCGAACCCGTGTCAGGCTTAAAAGAAATAAGGGAAATTTCGGTGCGATTAAGGGAAAGTTTCAAAGGAAGCCCGACAAGATTGAGGGAAAATCTGAAAGAAAGCCCGCTTTGCCTGAAGGAGAACCTGAAAGGATGAACGAAAATTCCGGCTGGATTGAAGGAGAACCTGGAAGGATGAACGAAAAGTGCGGCTGGATTGAAGGAGAACCTGGA
>DOOK01000439.1:2498-2738 GCA_003512805.1 Erwinia sp.
TGGATTGAAGGAGAACCTGGAGGGATGAACGAAAAGTCCGGCAGGATGAACGAGGAATTTAACGACCTCATTCAGGATCGCCTGCACATTGATGGTCCCGGCACTGACCGCGAGGCTTCTGTGGTTTGTCAAAATCGCTCTTCTGACAATCTGACCCGACATTCATCGGGCCAGCAAGGCGGAGCAGGCGCCCCGCCTTTCACTTAACTCAGGCAATGCCCTTACTGCGCAGATAATCTT
>DOOK01000440.1:0-7904 GCA_003512805.1 Erwinia sp.
GTTTGGTGTACGCCGGAAGTGCACGACGATCTCACTACCGGTTTCCCCGTATTTACCATGCTTTCGCACTGGAACGGCGGCCTGGTGCATCACGCCATCCAGCCCGGCGAGCCTTTCTCTGTGGCAGTCTGCCCGTCGCTGAGGTTTACGGCGATCCCGCTGCTCAGCAATGCGCCACCCTATTCGCAGTATCGCGGCAGACCGCTGCCCGGCCACAATGTCGCGCTGTTTATTGAAGATACCCGCAGCGGTAAAACGCTGATGTACGCGCCTGGTCTGGGCGAGCCGGACAGCGAGCTATTGGGCTGGTTGCAAAAGGCCGACTGCCTGCTGATTGACGGCACGCTGTGGCAGGACAACGAGCTGGCGACGACCGGCGTGGGCCGCAATACCGGTAAGGATATGGGACATCTGGCGCTGGCCGAAGAACAGGGGCTGATCGCCCTGCTGGCTTCGTTGCCCGCCGAGCGCAAAATCCTTATTCATATTAATAATACCAACCCGATCCTGGATGAAGAGTCGGCTGAACGTCAGGCGTTGACGCAGCACGGCATTGAAGTCAGCTGGGATGGCATGCGTATCGACCTGTGAGAAAACCATGCAACAGACTCCCATGACGCGCGAAGCGTTCGAGCAGGCGCTGCGCGCCAAAGGCGCTTATTACCATATTCATCATCCTTACCATATCGCCATGCATAATGGACAGGCGACGCGCGAACAAATCCAGGGTTGGGTGGCTAACCGCTTTTACTACCAGACCAGTATTCCCCTGAAAGACGCGGCGATTATGGCGAACTGCCCGGATCCACAAACGCGCCGTAAGTGGGTGCAGCGCATTCTCGATCACGACGGCCATCAGGGAAGCGAAGGCGGCATTGAAGCCTGGCTGCGCCTGGGCGAAGCGGTCGGCCTGAAGCGCGAGACGCTGCTGTCGGAGGAAAGGGTGCTGCCCGGCGTGCGTTTCGCGGTAGATGCTTACGTCAACTTCGCCCGCCGCGCGCGGTGGCAGGAGGCGGCCTGTAGCTCACTGACCGAGCTGTTCGCCCCGGAAATCCATCAGTCGCGCCTGGACAGCTGGCCACAGCACTATAAGTGGATCGAAGCCGAAGGTTATGGCTACTTCCGTGGCCGCCTGAGTCAGGCTAACCGTGATGTTGAGCACGGGCTGGCGCTGGCGCTGGACTATTTCACCACCGCTGAACAGCAGCAGCGTATGTTGTCTATTTTGCAGTTCAAGCTGGATATTCTCTGGAGTATGCTGGACGCCATGACGCTGGCCTATGCGCTGCATCGTCCGCCTTACCATACCGTGACCGACCAGCCCGTCTGGCATAAAGAGAGATTGCTGTAATGACCCTTAACGACCAGCAGATACCTGCGTTTCGCCGCGGCTACCGCCTGCAGTGGGAACCGACCCAAGATTGCCACGTGATCCTCTACCCGGAAGGGATGGCGAAGCTGAACGAAAGCGCCACCGCGATTTTGCAGCTGGTGGACGGCAAACGTCCGCTCGCGGCCGTCATTGCTGAACTGAATGCCCGTTTTCCCGATGCGGGCGGCGTGGATGAAGACGTCAAAGCGTTTTTTATGCAGGCCGTTGAACAGAAGTGGATAATTTTCCGTGAACTCGCTTAAGCCTAATCCGCCGCTCTGGCTGCTGGCCGAGCTGACCTATCGCTGTCCGTTGCAGTGTCCCTACTGCTCTAACCCGCTGGATTTTGCCCGGCAGGAGCAGGAGTTGACTACGGCGCAATGGATAGAAGTGTTCAAACAGGCACGCCAGATGGGCGCCGTCCAGCTGGGTTTTTCCGGTGGCGAGCCGCTGGTGCGCAAGGATCTGCCCGAGCTGATCCGTGCCGCGCGGGATCTGGGTTTTTATACCAACCTGATCACCTCCGGCATCGGGCTGACAGAGAAAAAGATCGACGCTTTTGCCGAAGCGGGCCTCGATCATATTCAGATCAGCTTTCAGGCGAGCGACGAGACGCTGAATGCCGCGCTGGCAGGATCGCAAAAAGCCTTCCAGCAAAAGCTGGCGATGGCGAAAGCGGTTAAGGCGCACGGCTACCCGATGGTGCTGAATTTTGTGCTGCACCGCCATAATATCGATCAGATCGATCGCATCATCGAACTGGCGATCGAGCTGGAGGCCGATGACGTCGAGCTGGCGACCTGTCAGTTTTACGGCTGGGCGCAGCTGAACCGTGAAGGGCTGTTGCCCACGCGCGAGCAGATCGCCAGCGCCGAAGCCGTGGTGCAGCACTATCGCGAAAAGATGAAGGATGACAGTAATTTCGCCAACCTGCTGTTTGTGACGCCCGACTACTATGAAGAGCGGCCGAAGGGCTGTATGGGCGGCTGGGGCGCGATTTTCCTGAGCGTGACGCCGGAAGGCATGGCGCTGCCTTGCCACAGCGCGCGCCAGCTGCCGATCGCCTTTCCGTCGGTGCTGGAACATACGCTGCAGGAGATCTGGTACGACTCGTTCGGCTTTAACAAATATCGCGGCTTCGACTGGATGCCCGAACCGTGCCGCTCCTGCTCCGAAAAAGAGAAGGATTTCGGCGGCTGCCGCTGTCAGGCCTTCATGCTGACCGGCAATGCGGACAATGCCGATCCCGTCTGCGCCAAGTCCCCGCATCACGGTCAGATCCTTGAGGCACGCGAGCAGGCCAACTGCAGCAATATCCAAATCAGCCAGCTGCAGTTCCGCAACCGCACTAACTCACAGCTGATCTTTAAAACCGAAGCGTGAACGGATCCTCCTCCCGCGTAGTGAACGGCCTGCGGATCACCTTGATCCACGAGCCGTCTGCCGATCGGGCGGCGGCGCTGTTCAGGCTGTCTGCCGGCAGTCTTGACGAACCGGCGCGCTGGCCAGGCCTGGTGCATCTGCTGGAACACGTGCTGTTTGCCGGTAGCGCCGGTTTTCAGCATGAGCAGCGACTGATGGCCTGGGCACCTGCGCATGGCGCAAAACTGAATGCCAGTACCCAGGCGCATTTCACCACCTGGTTTGTGGAGATCGCCCCTGAGAGGCTGGCGCAGGCGTTATGCAGGCTGACAGATATGTTGTCGCGCCCGCTGCTGTCCGGCAAGGCGATCGCGGCAGAAGCGGCGGCGATCGAGGCGGAATATCGCATGCTGCAAAGCCACGGCCCGACACTGTGCGAGGCAGCGCTGAGCCAGGCCTTTGCCGCGCCTCATCCTGTGCATGCGTTTCACGTGGGTAGCCAGCACCATTTCGGTGACGATACGGTCGCGCTACAGCAGGCGCTGCGTAACTGGCATCACCGCTTTTTCCATACCGGCAACCTTGAGCTCTGGCTGAGCGGCCCGCAGCCGCTGGCGGAGCTGGAAGCCATGGCGGCAGAGGCAGCCGCCGTTTTTCCCCGGGCCGACACCGCGCCTGACGCACCGACGAGGTTACAGCTTAACGAACAATCCGCTTTCGCGTTGCAAAGTGCTGCTGACCAGCATTTTCAACTGAGCTTTCTTGTTAACGATCGGCCCCCTGCCAGCCTGACGCTGCTGCGCGAGCTGCTGACCGATAAAGCATCGGGTAGCCTGCTGGCAACGCTGCGTGAACAGGGATTGTGTGATGAGATCTCATTGCTGGAGCCTTACCGCAGCGCGCGGCAGTCGGTAGCGAGCGTCCGTTTTCAGCTAAGCGGGCTTCAGCTGGCGCAGTGCGTCCGTATTGAAGCGCTGTTCCGTCGCTGGCTGGCACAGCTATCCGGGCTGACGATAACGCAGCGCGCGCACTATGCCAGCCTCACGCAGCGGCATTTCAGTCAGCTTTCTCCGCTCGATCGACTCCGCGAGCTGGCCTCAGGCTTCCCCCCGGCACAAGCGACCACGCCGCTGCCGCTGCCGCACAGCTTCAGTCGCCTGTGGGTATCGCCTACAGTCAGCGCGCCGGAAGTGCAGGCACAGGGTTTTACGCTAAAGCTGGCCGCTATTGACTGGCCGAAGGCGGCACCCGACACCTCGCTGGCTATGCATTTTTATTCGCCCGCAGCCCTGCCCGAAAGCCCTAAGCTCCCTGCAGCGCAAAGCGCGTTGGCAGTAGTGGATGCACCGGGCGATCCCACGTTGTTGCTTAGCGTTCAGCCAGGCCTGTTGCTTTGTCGGCGTACTGCCGCGCTGATTGAGGCCGCGTTGCAGCCTGTCATGGGTGATGCCTTGCATGGCGGTGGCGAACTGGTCTTTTCCCGGCAGCACGGGCTGTGGCAGCTACGGCTCAGCGGCCACAACGCACTACTCGCCGCCACGCTGAATCGAGCAGGGGTGGCTCTGGCGGATCCGTCGGCCGCCACCCAAGCCTTTGCCGGACGCCTTTTTCACAAGGCGCTGCAGGCTGATGATATCGCTATCCGCTGTTTACTGGCTCGCCTGCCCGATTTATTGAGCAGCACGTCAGCGGATTCGCTGACGACGATACGCTGGCAGGCTACGCTTTACGGCGGCGCGGACGATAGCGCAGACACCGTGTCACGGCTGCTGACCAGGCTGCCGGGCGTGATTGAGCCAGGCCGGTCGTCACCGCCGGTGTTTCCCACGCAGCCGCACTATGGTTGCCCGACGCCAGGAGAGGACGCAGCGGTGCTGGTGTTCTGTCCGCTGGCCGGGCCAGGTGCCATCGGCTTAACCCGCTGGCGCCTGCTCGCCGCAGTGTTTGAACCACGCTTTTTTCAGCAGCTGCGGGTCGAGGCCAACGTTGGCTACGTGGTCAGCTGCCGTTTTCATCAGGTCGCCGGACAGGCCGGCCTGCTGTTTGCGCTGCAATCGCCTGCTTTAAGCACGGAGGCACTTTTCCGACATATCGATCGGTTTATCGTCCGCATGGCGGAAACGGTAAAGGGTTTAACAGCCGAAACGCTTAATGACAGCTGGCTTTCACTGGTGACTGCCCTGCCCACCAGCACGCCACAGCACCGTGATCACATTACCGCCCACTGGTTACATCAGCAGCTTAACCTGCCGTTCGACGTTGCACAGCCCACGCCTGAGCAGCTGCGCCTTGCTTATCAACAGCTGACCGACAGCCGCGCACGCTGGTGGCGGCTGAGTAATAGCGCCTGACAAATTTTACCACCCGCCAAATTTAATCGATTCAGCTTATCTTTTATTCATTGCCTGAGCCCCGTACGGCATAAAGTTTCTCTTCGTGACTACCGATAAGCTTTATATCTTCTCCCCTTTTTCAGAGTACGCAACATGATAAAAAATATTAAAGTTGTGACCAGCATCGTTATCATGCTGGTGATTTTCAGTGGGTTGTTGCTGGTTTCCAGCGCGCTCTCTTTTAATGCCATCAGCCAGGACAAAAACAACTTCACCCGTGCCAGCGTGCTGACACAGCAACAGGGCCAGCTCAGCGATACCTGGCAGTCGCTGCTGAAAACGCGCATCGCCATTAACCGCGCGGCTATCCGCATCCTGAAAAAACAAACTGACCCGGATACGCTGGCGGCTATCAATAAGCTGCTGACCAGCGCCACTGCCCAGCTTGAACAGGCGCAGGCGCATTTTGACCGCTATCAGCATGCCCCCGTGCAGTCCGGACAAAGCAGAGAGATTGCCGCCAACCTGGCGGCCAGCTATCAGCAGATGGCCGATACGATGAAGCAGTCGGTCCAGTTTCTCGGCGCAAATAATTACGAGGCCTACGGCAATCTGGAAGCGCAAAAAGCCCAGGACAGTTTGGATACCAGCTATAACCAGTGGCGTGCCCAGAACAAGCAGCTGCTGGCGGCCGGCATTGAGGTTAACCAACAGGGCTTTACGCATATGATCTGGACGCTGGCAGCGGTGCTCGTGCTGCTGCTGGTGGTGGTGCTGGTCATCTGGAAAGTGATCAAGGAAGTCCTGCTGCATCCGCTAAAGCAGGTAGAAGAACATATCCAGCACATCGCCGAAGGCGAGCTGACCCGCACGCTGACGGTGGAAGGCCGTAGCGAAATAGCTACGCTGGCCACGCACCTCTCTGCCATGCAGCAGTCGCTGACCACTACCGTCAGCCACGTACGGGAAAGCTCCGACGCCATCTATAGCGGCGCGAGCGAAATTTCTATGGGCAATAATGACCTGTCGGCCCGTACCGAAGAGCAGGCCGCCTCGCTGGAGCAGACTGCAGCCAGTATGGAAGAGCTGACCGCCACGGTGAAACAGAACGCCGAAAATGCGCGTCAGGCCTCGCAGCTTGCGTCGAGCGCGTCGCAGACCGCGCTTAAAGGTGGTCAGGTGGTGGATGGCGTGGTACGCACTATGAGCGATATTGCCGGCAGCTCGAAGAAAATCGCCGACATTATCACCGTGATTGACGGTATCGCCTTCCAGACCAACATCCTGGCGCTTAATGCCGCTGTGGAAGCTGCCCGCGCGGGCGAACAGGGGCGCGGCTTTGCCGTGGTCGCAGGCGAAGTACGTAACCTTGCGCAGCGCAGCGCCCAGGCGGCGAAAGAGATCAAGACGCTGATTGAAGCCTCCGTCAGCCGCGTCGACGCCGGTTCGCTCCAGGTCGCTACCGCCGGAGAAACGATGCACGATATCGTTGACGCTGTAGGGCGCGTCACCGCCATTATGGCAGAGATCGCTTCCGCTTCTGACGAACAGAGTCGCGGTATCGATCAGATTGGCCAGGCGGTCACGGAGATGGATCGGGTAACGCAGCAGAACGCCTCGCTGGTACAGGAGTCCGCCGCCGCCGCCGCCTCGCTGGAGGAACAGGCTACCCGCCTGGCTCAGGCCGTTGCCGTGTTCCGGACCGGCCATTCGCGCGCGCCAGCCTTAAAGTCGGTCGCCGCCTCAGCGGCAAAGGCTCCGAAAAAAATGCAGCCAGCGACCGGTGAAGGAAACTGGGAAACGTTTTAAACAGGCGGCGCTGAGTCTCACCGCCCGTTCTGATGATGATACTTATGTGGCCGACCCGGATGTCGATAGCGCGTCGGCCATATTTTCTCAGGCGCAATGTCCAGCGCTTCAGCAATCAGCCGCTCGCCTTTTGGCCAGGGACGGCGCAATGCATTAGCCAGCGTCGAGGACGCCAGTCCCGCCTGCCGGGAAAGTGCCGATAAATTCGTCCCTCTCTTTTTTAACGCAGCGATAATGTCTGCGGTATGCCAGTCCTTTAGCTCCATCATGCCTCCTTTCTGTGAACCCAACGTTATTGGCGGCCAGCCCGCTTATCGTCTCATCTCTCTTCTCACACCGTTACCGCGGTTGATATCCCTTTCAGGGAGAAAAACCTCAGTCGCTGCAATACGGCGCGGAAACGCCAATATTATATTCTTTACCTACAACGGCATTTATTCTTTCTCTGTTATACAGCGAAAAGGCGCGTTTTTAAATATTTATTCCTCTAAATGCAGCGATTTATATAATAAAAAAACCATGCAAATCATTAGGTAGACCAGTAATGAGGATGGCTTATTTATACCAGTAAAATGCCGCGCATCCTCTCGTGAATAGCTAACAGGAATAGTTATCAGAACCATTACAGTACATGCCGCCAGCGAAAAAGATGATAATAATTATCACTCCTCCTTTTTGTGCGCTAAAAATATAAATATCTTTTTATCCGGTTTTTATTTCCGCATTTCCCGTGCATAATGCGGCAAATAAATGACTTTGCCTGCCAATCTCTGGAGCCGCTATGCTGACTGCCGAAATGACCGCTCGCCTGAACGATCAGTTAAATCTGGAATTTTTTTCCGCTAATCTCTATTTACAGATGAGCGCCTGGTGCGCCGATAAAGGGTTTGAGGGCGCCGCCGCCTTTCTGCGCGAGCACTCCCGCGAAGAGATGCAGCATATGCAACGCCTGTTTAACTACCTGAGCGATACCGGTGCCATGCCGGTTCTGGGCAGTATTGCAGCGCCACCGGTGACCTTTGATTCAC
>DOOK01000440.1:8021-12616 GCA_003512805.1 Erwinia sp.
CATCACCGCAAAAATTAATGAACTGGCCCATGCGGCGATGACTTCTCAGGACTACTCCACCTTCAACTTCCTGCAATGGTACGTGGCCGAGCAGCACGAAGAAGAGAAGCTGTTTAAATCCGTACTGGATAAGCTGGCGCTGGTCGGCACCAGCGGTAAAGGGCTGTTCTTTGTCGATAAAGATCTCATGCAGATGAGCACCTCAGACGAGCAGGCCTGAGGTTAAGGGGCGATCGCCGTCGCCCCGCAGGTGCTCTTCTTTTCTGTTACAGCGTCAGATGATAGAACTTCGTATCCACTTTCATGACGGGAAAAGCGGCAGGTAACGCGGCTTCGGCCACTTCGCTAAAGCCGTTTTTCTCGTAAAAACGGTGCGCTGCCAGGAATTTTGCGGTGGTGCCCAGCCAGATAGCCTGAAGCTGCTGCCCGCGAGCGTGCGCAAGCAGCGTTTGCAGCAGGCTGTTGGCGACTCCCCGATCCTTGCCTCGCCAACCTTCTGCCACAAACATCTTTCGCAACGCGGCTTGCCCCTCGCCGATATCCTTCAGCGCGATACAGCCCACCACGGCATCATCAGCTGTTGCCACCCAAAACTCGCCCGCGCCCTGCTGATAAAAATTCGGGATATCGTTAAGGTCTGGCTGCTGCTCTACCGAAATCGGGATACCGAACTCATGATTCTGGATAGGCAGGATCAGATGGTTGACGCCTGCCTGGTAACGAGAATGAAAGCGCTGCACGATAAAGGAGGTATTCATGGTAAAAGACCTTTTTCAGCCCGCCTGTTGCGCGATGTTTTGCAGACAGGTCGCAAATACGCCTTCGCTAACGCTCTTCGCCACTTCCTGCTCATCATGCCCCGCATTGACCTTGAAATCCGCCCACCATTCCGCCAGCGTAGTGCCGTCGTTTTTCGGCGTCAGCTTCACCACCGCTACGTAATCCGTGACCGGCATAATGCCGTCCAGGATCGCGTAGTGCAGCTCCCAATGGGCTTTATCCAGTTTTACCAGACGCTCCCGTACTGTACCGTCGGGCAGCGTGAGTTTTCTGACCACGCCAACCTTGCTTTCCATCGCGCCATCTTCCAGTTCGCTGTGGGAGATGGCCGGATGAATGTTCGGTATCCCGTTAAAGTCGGCAATCAACGGCCAGATTTTTTCTGGCGTGGCGGTAATGATACGGCTGGCATAAGACGTGTGCGACATAACAATACTCCTGTGAATATTAAAAAATTTAACTCTAGCATGGAATACAGCATGCTTTTATCCGTTGCTGCGCGTGACGTAAAAAAAGCCGGACATTTAAAAAATGCCCGGCTTTACGCTTAGTGTTTAACGCTTAGCACGCCGTTAAATTTCCGTCCATGGACGGCCATCGCCATCGGGTGCGCCGGTGGTACTATCAAGGCCGGGTTCAATATTTGGCCCGATCCACCACCTGGCAAGATAGTTTCGCCCCTTATGGGAAACCCGTTCGCCACCGTTATAAATCCGGTTTGCTTCCCACAGTGGATAAAGCGAGGGCGTAGGTTCCGGTACTTCCGGCTCCTCTGGTACTTCCCGCTCTTCCGGCTCTTCCGGTACTTCCGGCTCTTCTGGTACTTCTGGTACTTCTGGTACTTCCGGTACTTCCGGTTCTTCCGGTTCTTCCGGCTCCTCCGGCTCCTCTGGTACTTCCGGCTCCTCCGGCTCTTCTGGTACTTCCGGCTCCTCCGGTATCTTGCTATCGAAGCGCATATCAAAGTCCGTTGCAGGCCTTCCGGCAACCAGTTGGGAAGGCAGGCGGTCAAAGTTGGTTAATCGTTTATAGCCATAGGCTTCAATAGTGGCGACAGTTTGTGCTGTCAGATTAAATTTCCAGAGCCGGAAGAACTCAACCAGGTTGGTTTGGGTTATCTTCGAAGCCATCATTGCCAGCACGTTCATCTGCTGGTCGTCCGTCGCGCCGAGAGTAAACTCCGGATCGCTTACTTGCCCAGCCAGATTAGCTCTGTAGCGCTGATGCAGGTCGAACATAAAATATTTGCCGAAAATAAAGAAAAGATGATGGAACATATTTTCCCGACTTTCCCGATCCAGACTGGCATAAGAACTGCTTCTGGCAATGGCGTTATAGGAGGTTCTGAACAGGGGATCGTAGCGCTCCACCAGCGAGGAAAGGCGGGTATTATAGGCACGGACGGCAAAGGCATAGATATTTACGCTTACCTCCATCTGGCCGCCCCAGTTTAACCCCCGTGTTTGCAAAGTATGACCAACCTCATGCCATATGCCCCAGAAGCTGCGAACCTCAGCAGGCGTAACCATACGACGAGTCAAATCGCCAAAATAATTCAGCCGGTCGTGCGTGGCCGACATATAGCCGCTGCTGAGGCGTACATAGTGATAAGGATTGTGGTCAGGTCGATGCAACGGATTGGCATGGTTCGGGCTCAGGCCCGCTGCAAAATGCGCGGCAACAATATACTCGTCGTAAATATCAGCCAGCTCCTGCATATTGACCTGGTTCTGCCGGGCCTTGAAAAATTCGCGATCTATAATCAGGATAAAAGAGTCGGAAACCATTTCATAAAAATTGGCCTCTTTATAAATGTTAATCATCTCCAGCCACTGACGCTGTGTGGTCTGCCGGGTTCTGAAGACCGGATAATAGAGCGCGTTAGTTGCCATAATGCGGAACTGCGCTTTTCTCTCCGTATCGTTAACGTCAGATGACATAGCCTGAATGTAGAAAGGGTTATCTCCACCGGCTACGTTAATCACATTCATGCCTTTTTTCAGGCGATGCGTCACCGATCCCGTCCACTGACCTTCTCTGGCGATAAGGGTGTCGCCTGGCTTTACACCATCAATCCAGATAAGCACCCGGGTAGCCTGGCGGAAAAACAGCCCGGTAACGTTACGCTCCGCACGACGGAACTGGCATCTTATACGGTTCATTTCTGCCGCAGCGGTTGGCCTCACAGAAAGAGAATAAGTTTCCTCAACCTGAGGCAAATCCGCATGGACGCCGGTATAAATGATGTGGGGTGCGTTCAGATCGTCGACAGGAACAGACCGTGAGCCGATGGGTTTCCAGCGGGTGCCATTTGAGCTGCCATAAATGCGTATATCGCTTATTCGGCCTTCGGTAACATTGGCCAGGGGCGTATAGATAATCGCGTTGACGTCTGTCGAGACTCCCAGATCGATCACACAATAGTTAGGCAGCGCGTCATTCACTTTCCAACAGGTGGTCGCCTGGCCATCAAACAGATTTTGCGCCCCCTGCATTGAGGTTGCTTCGATAACACGCAGCTGGTTTGGATTCAGTACCATGCCGGAGCTGGTGATAACGTCAATCCCGGCCATACACGTCACGTTCTGGTTGTTCGCTTCACCCATGGCGACAATCTTAATAAAATGGATAGCGTTTGCACTGCCCATCGTTTCTTCCTGCGTTTCTAACACCAGCTGAGGCTGCAGACGGCTCACCCAGGCAGAAGAAAACTCATGGTAGAGAAGAGGCTCACTGCTTTCCAGGGCCAGCGAAAATTTCCCGCTGGCGAGCAGCTCGCTAAAAGGCACGCCGCCGTCCAGCTCTATTGTCAGCCAGCCCTGATCATCCGCATCGGCGGTATTAAACGATGCCAGCCGAACGCTTTTCTTAGGGCGGTTGACCCAGTTAAAGGATGTTTGCCAAAAATCACTGTTTTCGACCAGAAAAACGTCGACATTGCCCGTTGCATTAGAACGACGATGCAAACGCAGCGTTGCCCGCCCAATCAGTCCACTGTGATTATACTTTGCCACGTCGAAGCCGAGAAAGGCGACGCGATGGGTGGCGCCGTTATTATCGTCTCGTTTCACAATCAATCGTGTTGGCTGCTGTTCTGACAGCACGCCGCTGTTGGCGACAAAAGTATTAGAGGTAACCGTCTGAATAAAGGTTTTTTTCTCGCTGCATGGTAGCGGAGAGACTTGTTTGATAACTGCTTCAGCAGAAGACATAAAAAGCACCCTATAATATAGTGCTCCGGTAATAAACGCGGAGAAAAATGGAGCCACCACCCTGCAAGAAGAAAACAGAAGAATATAATGATAAAAAATTATTTTTTATTATTAAGCCTTTTTGCGCTTCTCTTCCAAAACAATCTGAATATATCTGATAAATTAATCACTATTTTTAAATATGCATCCCATCAACGTATTTTTAAACAGAGGGTAAATTCGGCCATTCATTATTCACCAGAAAGGGGATGCCGCTATCGACTTTAATCAATAATGAATGTGCTTTTCAGATATTTTTAAGAACCGCCCTTTTATTCTTTAGCATAATAAAATCATAGATTTTTCTATTTGATAGCCGGGAGCACTCTGCTTAGTTTCATACTCTTCAAATGGCCACTTTATTGAGCTTTGTCCTGGCCAGGCTTGCCCGCCCGCTGGTTTTTGCCCCTCTTAAAGGATCGTCAGTCTGTAACATGACGGATAATTAGCCGTTACCCCTGATTTCTACCACGCTTATTCCGCTTATCTTTGTTGGCGTCCGCTGTATGTGCACCAGCGTGAGCACGTTCTTACCCTCGGCATCAGCGCGAAGGTAACCCTATC
>DOOK01000440.1:12690-13113 GCA_003512805.1 Erwinia sp.
CCCTATCACCATAACCATATTGACCGAACTGTCCGTCTGGCCAGCCACTGTCAGTTCGCTTTCTGTGTGGCCCGGTGTGCTTTCAGGATCAGACTGGCGTGACAAATGATTATTTGCCCCGTTAAACAGCGCCTACCCTCGGTGGCGATATACCGCTTCTGGATTTTTTCCGCGTAATGATGAGGAGGCGCAGCCTGCCATCGGTTACCTGTTCATCGCGCCTGCCCGCTGCTGGCAGTGTTGTCCACTCAGAGCGCGCAGCCACTAGCGACACGCTGGCGACAACGCTAAAAAGAACCCGGCTCGATTTTGGCGCGCTGCCCGAAAGGGGTGTAAAAACCGAGGAGCCGGTAGCGGTAAAATAACGCAACACAAAAGGTCATTCGGGGCAGAAGACGCCCTTTTATAACGCGACACAGAAGG
>DOOK01000192.1:0-5627 GCA_003512805.1 Erwinia sp.
AGGCCGGCGATATCTACCGTCGGCCTCTAATCAGAAATCCGCAGGCCGGCGATATCTACCGTCGGCCTCCAATCAGAAATCCGCAGGCTGGCGAAACGTCATGGGCGTTTGGAATGTAGGATGGGTGATGGTGAGCATCTCGGCGTGCAGCAGCAAACGCGGTGCCATTGCTCTCGCCTCCTCGTGCGCATAAAAATTATCGCCCAGAATCGGATGTCCCAGCGCCAGCATATGCACGCGAAGCTGGTGAGAACGGCCCGTGATCGGCTTTAACCGCACGCGAGCGCTGTTATCCGCCGCATACTCCAGCACCTGATATTCAGTTTGTGCCGGTTTACCGGTTTCAAAACAGACTTTTTGCTTTGGACGCAGCGGCCAGTCGCAGATCAGCGGCAGATCGATCAGGCCTTCTTCCTGCTCGGGATGACCCCAAACGCGCGCCAGATAGGTCTTTTTCGGTTCACGCTCGCGGAACTGGCGTTTCAGTTCACGCTCGGCCGCTTTGGTCAGTGCAACCAGAATAATGCCGCTGGTCGCCATGTCTAAACGGTGAACGGACTCCGCCTGGGGAAAATCAAGCTGGATGCGCGTCATCACGCTGTCTTTGTGCTCGGGCAGTCGACCCGGCACCGACAGCAGCCCGCTCGGTTTATTGACCACGATAATGTGCTCGTCCTGATAAAGAACGACTAAGGGATCTTGCGGAGGATTATACGGTGCCATCTTTTTGCCTGTTTTGGGCGGCCGCAGCCGCCCCGTGCTAATTACTGATGCGTGACGACAATCAGGCGCAGCGCGTCAAGGCGCCAGCCTGCGCCATCAAGCGCCGCCAGCACCTGCTCGCGATTGTTTTCCAGCGCATCGATCTCATCCTGACGGATATTAGGATTGACCGCGCTTAGTGCCTGCAGGCGTGACAGCTCCGCGCTCAGGTTCTCGTTGGCTTCCACTCGGGCAATGTCGATCAACTTGCGAGCTTCTTCGGCCGCCTGACCTTCCGCCAGCTTCAGGATCTCATGCACATCCTGCTGCACGGCGTTAACCAGCTTGCTGCCGGTATGGCGATTCACGGCGTTGAGTTGGCGGTTAAAGCTTTCAAACTCCACCTTGCCTGCCAGATTGGTGCCTTTGCGGTCAACCAGCATCCGTACCGGCGTCGGGGGCAGAAAGCGCGTTAGCTGCAGCTGTTTCGGCGCCTGCGCCTCTACTACGTAGATCAGCTCCAGTAACAGCGTACCAACCGGCAGCGCTTTGTTTTTCAACAAGGAAAGCGCGCAGCTGCCGGTATCGCCGGACAGGATCAGATCCAGACCATTGCGAATAATCGGATGTTCCCAGGTGACATACTGCGCGTCTTCGCGCGACAGCGCCTGGCGGCGATCGAAGGTGATTGTGCAGCCATCTTCCGGCAGCCCAGGGAAATCCGGCACCAGCATGTGATCGCCCGGGGTCAGCACGATCAGGTGATCGCTGCGATCCTCCTGGTTAATGCCAACGATATCAAACAGGTTCAGGGCAAAGTTAACCAGCTCAATATGGTTGTCCTGCTCGCTGATGGTTTGCGCCAGCGCCTGAGCCTTCTCACCCCCGTTGGAGTTCAGCTCCAGCAAACGGTCACGACCTTGTTCCAGCTTGCTTTTCAGCGCGTTATGCTGCTCGCGGCAGTCGCTGATAAACTCGTCCAGCCCCTCGCTGCTTTCAGGTGCAGCCAGATAGTTGACCAGCTGGTCGCTGACCTTGTCGTAAATAGCGCGGCCGGTCGGGCAGGTGTGCTCAAAGGCATCCAGCCCCTCGTGATACCAGCGTACCAGCACCGACTGGGCGGTTTTTTCCAGATAAGGGACGTGGATCTGAATATCATGCGCCTGACCGATACGATCGAGACGGCCAATACGCTGTTCCAGTAAATCCGGGTTAGCGGGCAGATCGAACATCACCATCTGGCTGGCAAACTGGAAATTACGGCCTTCGGAGCCGATTTCCGAGCAGAGCAGCACCTGAGCGCCATCCTCTTCCGAGGCGAACCAGGCTGCTGCGCGGTCGCGCTCGATAATAGAAAGCCCTTCGTGGAACACGGCTGCGCGGATGCCTTCGCGCTCGCGCAGCACCTGCTCCAGCTGCAGGGCCGTAGTGGCTTTAGCGCAGATAACCAGCACCTTGCTGTCGCGATTGCTGGTTAAAAAGCCCATCAGCCATTCGACGCGCGGGTCGAAGTTCCACCAGGTTCCGCTGTCGCCTTCAAATTCCTGATAAATCTGCTCCGGATACAGCATATCGCGTGCGCGTTCATCGGCCGCTTTACGCGCGCCCATGATGCCGGAAACCTTGATCGCCGTTTGATACTGAGTCGGGAGCGGCAGACGGATCTGATGCAGTTCACGTTTCGGGAAGCCCTTGACGCCGTTACGCGTATTGCGGAACAGCACGCGACTGGTGCCGTGGCGGTCCATCAGCATGCTGATCAGTTCCTGGCGCGCTTCCAGCTTGCCCTCGCGATCGCTGTTGGCAACCTGCAGCAGTGGCTCAATGTCCTGCTCACCCATCAGATCGTTGAGCATGTTCAGGGCGTTGTTATCAATCGCCTTATCGGCCAGCAGGCCGGAAACGGCATCGGCAATAGGCTGAAAATGCTGCTGTTCTTCAACAAAAGCGGCAAAATCATGGAAACGATCCGGGTCCAGCAGGCGCAGACGGGCAAAGTGGCTTTCCATCCCCAGCTGCTCTGGCGTCGCGGTCAGCAGCAGCACGCCAGGGATCTGCTCGGCCAACTGTTCAATGACCTGGTATTCGCGGCTTGGCTGGCCTTCTTCCCAGGCCAGGTGATGCGCCTCATCGACAATCAGCAGATCCCACTCGGCTTCTGCCAGCATCTCCAGGCGCTGCTTATTGCGGCGCACGAAGTCGAGCGAGCAGATGACCAGCTGTTCGGTATCAAAAGCGTTATCGCTGTCCAGACGTGCCTGCGCATAGCGGTCATCGTCAAACAGGGCAAAGCGCAGGTTGAAGCGGCGGAGCATTTCCACCAGCCACTGATGCTGCAATGTTTCGGGTACCACGATCAGGACGCGCTCGGCACGACCGGCCAGCAGCTGCTGATGGATAATCATACCGGCCTCAATGGTTTTACCAAGGCCCACTTCATCAGCCAGCAGTACGCGCGGCGCATGGCGACGGCCCACATCGTGCGCGATATGCAA
This sequence comes from Erwinia sp., assembly GCA_003512805.1. Classification (GTDB taxonomy): domain Bacteria; phylum Pseudomonadota; class Gammaproteobacteria; order Enterobacterales; family Enterobacteriaceae; genus Erwinia. The sequence goes on from DOOK01000192.1 coordinate 3,198, forward strand.
CTGATGCGGGATCAGGCTGGTACGCATCCCACGCAGGCCGCTTACCGGCAGGCGATACTGCTCGCTGTGGTATTTGCGGGCGCGAAAACGCAGGGCAAAGCGGTCCATACGATCCAGCTGACCGGCAAACAGGCGGTCCTGTGGCTTGCTGAACACCAGCTTGCTGTCGAGCATGACCTCACGCAACATCACGCCGGACTCTTCGGTATCAAGCCGTGTGCCGATGTAGCTGACCAGGCCGTTCTCGGTGACGACTTCTGCCACTTCCAGCTGCCAGCCCTCGTGGCTGGTAATGGTGTCGCCCGGGTTGAAGATCACACGAGTAATAGGCGAATCATTTTTAGCGTAAAGACGGTTCTCGCCGATGGCGGGGAAAAGCAGTGTGACCATGCGCGCATCAACCGCAACAATAGTTCCTAATCCCAGTTCGCTTTCCGTATCGCTGATCCAGCGTTGACCAAGTGTAAAAGGCATAGATATTCGGCTCGATTCTCGTAGAGGTTATTTCAGGCAATAGCACGGCTGCCCGGCAGCAAAGCCCGGCAAATTTATTTCGTTTTGCAGGAAGGGCGCTATGGTACTGGAAGGTGGCGCGTTCGTCACCTGTCAAAAAAGCCCCAACTGACCTGTAACCAGTGTAGCAAAGTCATCCTGCACGAAAGGCAAAATCCCTTCCGCCACGGGTTGTAGCTGGCGGGAAAGGTAATGTTCATAGTCCAGTGGCGTCAGGCGCGCCTCCAGCGGCTCTGGTCCTGAGGTGGCCATCACGTAGCGGATCCGTCCGCCTTTTTGATACTGCAACGGACGGCCCAGTTTGCGATTTTGCTCGTCGGCAAAGCGGGCGGCACGTACGTGTGGCGGGACGTTGCGCTGATAATCATCCAGCGGTCGGCGCAGCTTTTTGCTGTAGGTCAGCTGGTCGTCGAGTTCGCCATCCAGCAGCTGCCGCACGGTTTCGCGAATATAATCCTGATAGGGCTGCCGTTTGAAAATCCGCAGATAGAGCGCCTGCTGAAAATTTTTCGCCAGCGGCGTCCAGTCGGTGCGCACCGTCTCCAGTCCTTTAAACACCATGCGTTCTTCGTTGCCCTGGCGGATCAAACCGGCGTAGCGTTTTTTGCTGCCCTGTTCCGCGCCGCGAATGGTTGGCATCAGAAAACGGCTGAAGTGGGTTTCGTATTCCAGCTCCAGCGCGCTCGTCAGGTTCAGCGTTTCCTGCAAATGGTGCTGCCACCAGGCGTTGATTTTGTCCACCAGCTGACGGCCAATCGCGGCGGCCGATGCCTCGTCATGCGGGGTTTTCAGCCAGACGAAGGTGGAATCGGTGTCGCCATAAATCACGTCGTAACCTTCCGCCTCCACCAGTTCCCGGGTCTGACGCATAATTTCATGGCCCCGCAGCGTAATCGAGGAAGCGAGACGCGGATCGAAAAAGCGGCAGGAAGGGGTACCCAGTACGCCATACAATGCGTTCATAATGATTTTAAGCGCCTGCGACAGCGGCTGGTTGCCCTGTTTTTTGGCGGTATCCCGGCCCTGCCAAATTTGACCAACGATGTCCGGCAGGCAGTGCACAGCGCGGGAGAAGCGCGCGCCGCGAAAGCCGCTGACTGAGTCGCTGTCGTCGGGATGCGCCATGCCTTCTGCCAGCCCGACCGGATCGATCAGAAAAGTGCGGATAATTGAGGGGTAAAGGCTTTTGTAATCCAGCACCAGCACCGAGTCGTAAAGGCCGGGACGCGAGTCCATTACGTAGCCGCCCGGACTCGCCTCAGGCGCAACCTCGCCCATATTGGGCGCAACGTAACCGGCGCGGTGCATGCGCGGCAGATAAAGATGGCTGAAAGAGGCAACCGAGCCGCCATGTCGATCCGCTGGCAGGCCGTTTACGGTGGCGCGTTCCAGCAGAAAAGGCATGATGTCAGTGCGCTGAAAGATCCGTGTTACCAGCTCGCAGTCTTTCAGGTTGTAGTGCGCCAGCGCCGGTTTATCTTCTGCAAAGCGCTGATCGATCTCCTGCATTCTGTCCCAGGGGTTATTAATGGCCTTGCCTTCCCCCAGCAGTTCGCGCGAGACCGATTCCAGGCTAAAAGAGGGAAAATCCCAGAAAGCCGATTTCAGCGCCTCAATACCGTCAATAATCAGCCTGCCGGTTGCCTGGGCAAAATAGATCCCCGGCTTAAAGCCGTGCTCGCGCCACTCCAGCGCTTCGTTGTTGCGGCCCAGCCGCAGTGGGATTGCGTAGCGGTCAGCATGTTTTTGCAGCACCCTGAGATCGAACTGCACCACGTTCCAGCCAATCAGCACATCCGGATCGTGTTCGGCAAACCAGGCGTTAAGTTTTTCGAGCAGCGCAGGGCGGCTGGCGACATATTCCAGCCTGAAGTCCAGGCCGCTGGCATCACCGTTTTCCGGCCCTAACATATAGAT
>DOOK01000192.1:5745-9522 GCA_003512805.1 Erwinia sp.
AACCTTCCAGCCCGATGCAGTAAAGCTCGCCGTGGCGCGTGGTTTCAATGTCCAGCGAAACCCACTTCAGTGGGGGACGGTAGTCGGGATTGGGTTTAAGGCGTGCCTGCATAAGGCTGCTGCCAACCTGCTGGCCGCTGAACCAGACCGGTGCGGTGATAAAACGCTCCATCAAAAAGCGATCGGGCGGGCGGATATCGGCTTCATATACCATTACGCCGTTTTCGCGCAGCAGCTTTTCCAGCTTTTGTAGCTGGCGATACTGTTTGCAGTAAAGGCCGACAACGGGGCGCTGACGAAAATCCTTTAGCGTCAGCGGCACCAGCCGACACTCTTTTTCGGCACGCAACAGCGTTTCCGCCTGGGCCAGGTGCTGCTGTGGAATAAAGGCGACCGACTCCTGCGGCGGCAGAACGACGCGCTGCGGGCCACTGTCTGTAGCCAGCCACAGCACGATTTCGGTGCCGTTGGGCGTATCCCGCCAGTGTCGGGTCAGCAGAAAGCCTGCGCGAGCGTCGTTCACCTTACTCTCCTGAGCCGCTGGAAACAGAATACGGCGATCGTCGACCCGGGGAACGGGCCAGTTGCCTCATAATAGCATGTTTATTTATACAGTTCTTTATCCGGCGGCGGGGCTTTTTTCTTCTGTGCGGCCAGCCCCTTTTTCTTTACCCTGGTGAAAGAACTATGCGCATTCCCATACAAAACAGCGCTTGACGGATCCTGAGCGGGTCAGGACAATCCGCCTTTACAATAAGCAGAATGTGAACTCTATGGAAGCCTGGCTGCAACACCTTATCACTCAATCCGTTGCCTGGTCCTTGCTGGCAGTAGGCCTGGTGGCCTTCTTTGAATCGCTGGCGCTGGTGGGGCTGCTGCTGCCGGGCACCGTGCTGATGGCCTCGCTGGGTGCGCTGATCGGCAGTGGGCAAATCAGCCTCTATCCGGCCTGGGGCGTAGGGATAATCGGCTGCCTGCTGGGTGACTGGATCTCTTATTTTATCGGCTGGCAATTTAAAGGGCCGCTGCATCGCTGGTCATTTATTAAAAGACACCAGCCGTTGATGGATAAAACCGAACATGCCCTGCATGAGCACAGCATGTTTACTATCATCGTTGGTCGCTTTATCGGTCCGACGCGGCCACTGATCCCGCTGGTAGCGGGAATGCTGGAGCTGCCGGTAAAGAAGTTTATTCCGCCTAATTTAATTGGCTGCGTGCTGTGGCCGCCTTTATATCTGCTGCCCGGGATCCTGGCGGGCGTCGCGATTGATGTGCCGAAGGATGCCAGCAGCAGCCTGTTTAAATGGCTACTGCTGGCGGTAGCGGTGCTGGTGTGGCTGGGTGGCTGGCTGGGCTGGCGATGGTTGCGCGCCAAAAAACAGCATGACTGGGCGACCGCTTATCTGCCGGAAAGCCGCCTGCGCTGGCTGGCACCGTTAATGATGGCAGCGGCCCTGACCAGCTTCGTGACGATCCAGTTCCATCCGATGATGCCGATATTCCGCCATCTGCTGTGGCAGGTCTTTATCGGCTAGTGCAGCGGCCAAAAGCAAGCCACTTGCTTTTAGCCGCTGCCGCTGCTGCAGGGATAAACCTGAATGCCAGTCAACGTTGATCTGAACGATCTGTATGCTTTTCGGGCGCTGGTGGAGTATGGCAATTTCCGCCTGGCGGCAGAATCTATCTGCCTTTCTCCGTCCGCTTTAAGCCGACGAATAGACAAGCTGGAAAATGCGCTGGGTTTAAAGCTGTTTGAACGTACTACCCGGCGCGTCAGCCTGACGCTGAACGGCCAACATTTTGCCGAGCGATCGGGCCGCCTGCTGGTGGATTTCGAGGAGGTAATGGCGGATGTTACCGAGCTCAGCCAGCATCGTACTGGCCTGGTGACCGTCGCCACCGTTCCATCCGCTGCCTATTATTTTATGCCTGATGTCATCCGCCGCTTTCAAATCCGCTATCCACGGGTACGCGTTAAGCTTATCGACAGCAGTGCCGGCAACGTTTACGACTCGGTCGTCAGCGGCCAGGCGGATTTTGGCATCAGCTTTGCTGGTCGTACGCAGGCGGATGTGGAATTTTTGCCGCTGTTAGCGGACACCTATGTTGCGGCGTGTCGGCATGAACATCCCCTTGCAGGGAATAAGGCGCTGACATGGAAAACCTTTTATCAGCAGGCCTGGATTGGCCTGGATAAAACATCGGGTAATCGTAACCTGCTGGATCGGGCGCTGGCGCATATTGTGCCCGAACGTCCCAGTATTTGTGAAACCCGGCATGTTACCACGCTGCTGGGTATGGTCGAAGCGGGCCTTGGCATTGCCGCCGTTCCTGCGATGTCAATGCCCTCTGCCGGCCATTCTGTGCTCACCAGCCTGCCGCTGACTGAACCGGTAGTACAGCGTACGGTGGGTTTACTCAAGCGCAGCGGACGCGTGCTGTCGCACGTCGCCGCCGAGCTGGAAAAGTTAATTACTGAACGCTAGCCGTCTGCGGTAAAGCCACGGTTTTCAGACCGGTGGCGCGAACGCTCTCCTGCACCGCAGCCGACGAGAGATAATGCAGCAATTTTTTTGCCTCCTGCGTGTTGGCCGATTTTTTTGTTACGGCTCCGGCGAAGCGGGTGGTGTACTGCGCGCTGGCCGGGAGTTCGCCGATAAAGGATACGCCGGGTACGGGAAGCAGTTCGCTGACCTGTTGAAAGCCCAGCGCATATTTTCCTTCCGCAACTTCCCGGGCTACCGGGATCCGCTCTACCTTCTGCGCTTTGCCTTTCATTTGCGCAGCAATACCCAGCTTTTCGAACAGCTGACCGCTGACATATCTGCCGCTTGCGCTGTCGGAGTAGGCCACCGATTGCGCCTGCAACAGCGCTGTCCGCAACGCTTTTTCCGTTTTGATACTGACAGGCGCTGCGCCTTTTTTAACGACCGCGCCCACGGGGGAATCGGCCAGTTCCACACGGGAATCTTTAGCCAGCCAGGCTGCCTTATCCAGCTTTTCCAGGGCATCGCCCACCATAATGACTACATCGGCCTGTTCTCCACGAGACAGCCTGGCAGGGATGGCCTGAGCGGACTGCCCCATTGAAGGGCCGGATACGGTAACCACTTTACAGCTTTCCTGCGCTTCAAAGCGCGGCGCGAGTTTTTCCCATGCGGCGCTGAAGCCGCCTGAAATCATTACCGTCAGCGCTTTTGCCTGCACGCCTGAGCTGAGGAGAAAAAGAAGCGGTAATACACCTATAAATCGTCTTGTCTGGTCCATAATTTTCCTTAGCTGAGCGATTCTGTGAGCGGCTGAACATGCGTCGCGCGGCGACGATAAAGATAAAGCGTGGCCAGCAGGGCGCATACGGCGGCAAAGCTCATCCAGTATCCTGGCGAAGCTTTATCTCCCGTCAGCTCTATGAGTCCGGTAGAGACAACAGGGGTAAATCCACCAAAGATCGCCGTTGCCAGGCTATAAGCGAGCGAGAAACCCGCTACTCTGACTTCCGGCGGCATAATTTCCGTCAGCGCTGGGATCATTGCGCCGTTGTAAAGGCCGTAAATAAACGACAGCCACAACAGCACGGCCAGCATCGTATAAAAACCCGGCGCGCCAGCCAGCAGATGAAGAGCAGGCCAGGCGGTGACCAGTGCCAGTAACGCCATAGTAATCAGCACGGGCTTACGGCCGAAGCGATCGGATAACGCTCCCCCTATTGGGAGCCAGCAGAAGTTCGAGACAGCGACCAACAGCGTGACCAACAAGCTGTCGGAAGCGCTGAGC
>DOOK01000192.1:9621-13841 GCA_003512805.1 Erwinia sp.
TAAGGTCGGGGCATAAACGGTAATCAGATAAAAAGCCGTGGTGGTCAGGGCAACCATCAACATCCCGGCAATAACCACCTGCCAGTTAGCCAGCAGCGTGGTAAAAACCTGTCCTATAGCCAGGTGAGCGCGGCGGGCATGGAACGCCTGCGTCTCTTCCAGCTTGCGTCGTAAAATAAAGATAAAGGGCACGATCAGACAGCCAAACAGAAACGGCAGTCGCCACCCCCAGTCACGGATTGCGCTTTCTGCAAGCGTGGCGTTCAGCGTGAAGCCCATGGCGGCCGCGACCATAATGGCAACCTGCTGGCTGGCGGACTGCCAACTGGTATAAAAGCCCTTGCGGCCAGGTGTGGCGATTTCAGCCAGATAAACCGAGACGCCACCCAGTTCGGCCCCGGCAGAGAACCCCTGAAGTAAACGCCCCGTCAGGACCAGTAAGGGCGCCCAAAAGCCGATAGCGTGATAAGAGGGAATAAGCACGATCAGGAAAGTCCCCACCGCCATAATAGAAAGCGTCACAATCAACCCTTTGCGTCGGCCTACCTTATCGATATAGGCGCCCAGCACGACCGCACCGACAGGGCGCATCAGAAAGCCTGCACCGAAGACGGCGAAAGTCAGCATCAGTGAAGCGAACTCGCTGCTTGTCGGGAAAAAGGCATGTGCAATATAGGTGGCGTAGAAACCGAAAAGGAAGAAATCAAACTGCTCCAGAAAGTTGCCTGAAGTCACGCGAAAAATCGTGCTGATGCGGGCACGCAGGGACAGGGGTGAGTCAGAAGTAGGGTGCATAGGGATCTCCAGTTTGTCGGTAGCGCTTTTTACCGCGCCTGTATTGAAGACTGGCTGACCAGGCCAAAGTAAATAAGTGCAATTAATGCATTGATTGATGTGCCGCTGGCATTAATCACAAAAAGAGTGGGGAAACCGATTGGATTTATTACGGTTTTGTTTTTGCAGGTGTTTCATCGGTGTGAAGACGAAGTTTTCTTTTTGTGATGACATTCATAAAGTTACCCGGACAACAGCCGCACAGAGAGCCAGGGATCTTTTTATGATTAATCTGTTGAATGTGTTAGTTTTTATCAGGAAAACCAGACCATCTTCATGCCCACCCGGTTTAAGTGAGCGTGTAAAAAGAAGAGGCCAACAGGTAAGGTGAAAAAAGAAAGTCTGTTTTTGTAGACGACTGGTCTAATTGAGTGTAGGGTGACTTTATGAACACAGCAGCGCATAAACAGAAAGACGCTGTCCGCGAGCATATTCTTGCGACCGGGCAGCGCATTATGGCAGGCAGAGGGTATTCGGCCGTCGGGCTAAACGAAATCCTGACCGAGGCGGGCGTACCTAAAGGCTCCTTCTATCACTATTTCGGATCAAAGGATGCTTTTGCCGTCGCCATGCTGGAAAGCTATTTTGCCGATTATCTGAGCGGGCTTGACCATACGCTGAGCCAGCCCGGCGTCGATATGGCGCAGCGGCTGATGAATTACTGGCAGCAGTGGCAGGATACGCAATCTTTCCAGGATTGTCAGGGCAAATGTCTGGCGGTCAAGCTGGGAGCGGAAGTCGCAGATCTGTCAGAAAATATGCGGCTTGCGCTTGAAAAAGGGACGTCGCAGATTGTGGGCCGGCTGACGGAAGCAGTTGAGGCTGGCGCAAAAGAAGGCTCGTTACGGATCGCGGAACGCCCTCATCGCATTGCAGAAAGTCTTTACCAGCTCTGGCTGGGTGCCAGCGTCATGGTGAAAATTGTTCGCAATAAAGAACCGTTCACCTCGGCAATGTTGTTGACCCGACAAACGCTCGGCCTGGCAGCCTGATAAGGTGGCAGACAGGGCAAATGAACCGCGTCCCCTGGGCCGCTGGCAGGGCAGATGTCTGGCTTAGCGGCATGCCAAAGCGTTGGCTGGATAAATGCTCGGCGTAACACTCTGCCAACGCGATGGCAGAATATATGTTCGACGTAACGGTCTGCCAAAGGGTTGGCTGGATAAATGTTTGACGCAACGGTCTGCCAAAGCGTTGGCTGGATATACGTTCGACGTAACGGTCTGCCAACGCGATGGCAGAATATATGTTCGACGTAACGGTCTGCCAAAGCGTTGGCTGGATAAATGTTCGGCGTAACACTCTGCCAAAGCGTTGGCAGCATACACGTTCGGCATGGCGCTTTGACAGAGAGGCTGCTGCGGCCAGCGTGGCTAAGCAAATTTTTTGCGGAATAGACAGTGGCTTCAGTATATGACCACTGACGGGCCAGCAGGCTGGCCTGATTTTTTACTCTCGTATTAGACGACTGGTCTACTACAAATTAATATCACTATGCGGAGATAAGCGATGAAAGTATTAATGGTTCTGACCTCACACGATCGTCTGGGCGACACCGGCCGTAAAACCGGCTTCTGGCTGGAAGAGCTGGCCGCGCCTTATTACGCTTTTAAAGATGCGGGAGCGGAAGTGACCCTGGCATCACCGGCTGGTGGCAATCCTCCTCTGGATCCTAAAAGCAACGAGCCGGCTTTTCAAACGGAGCTGACCCATCGCTTTGAAGCTGATGCCGATGCCGTTGCGCAGCTTGCCGCCACCGTACGTCTGGAGACGATTTCCCAGGCTGATTACGATACGGTTTTCTATCCGGGTGGCCATGGACCGCTGTGGGATCTGGCTGAAGATAAGCATTCCATCGCGCTAATCGAATCGTTCCTGGCGGCTGAAAAACCGGTAGCGCTGGTTTGTCATGCCCCGGGCGTACTCCGCCATGTGAAAACGCCGGCGGGCCGTCCGCTGGTGGAAGGGAAAAAAGTGACGGGCTTTGCCAACAGCGAAGAGGAAGGTGTCGGACTGACCAACGTGGTGCCTTTCCTGGTGGAGGACGAGCTGGTGGCGCAGGGCGGTATCTATTCTAAAGGCGCCGATTGGGGGTCGTACGTGGTTCAGGACGGACTGCTGATTACCGGCCAGAACCCCGGCTCCTCAGCGGCAACGGCCTCGCTGCTGCTCAAACAGTTTGCATAACCGTTTTCCTGCGGCGAAATGCCGCAGGTTTCCGGTGATTGACGACTACTTCAACAGCGGCATCAGTGCCGCTATCAGCGGGTCGGGCGAAACCGGCGGCCCGCCCGGCTGCCAGGCATGCTGAAACTCTGCTATCTCTATCCCTACCAACGGCGAACAGGCAAGCGCTTCGCAGCAGGCTTTTAGCTCTGCCAACGTTAACCCTCCCGCAGACTGATAATCTGTCGGCACCGTGCCCGGCGCCAGTACGTCACAATCAAGATGAACGTAAACCGCGCGCCCCGCAACAGCCTGACGCAGGCGCTCCGGTAACCCTTTGCCCGGTAACAGGCAGGGAATGTTGTGCTGTTTAATCAGGGCCGATTCAAAAGGATCGAGGTCGCGTTGGCCAGCCAGCACCACCTGCTCAACGTTAATGCCGCTTCCCAGCTCGGAATGCCAAAAGCCCAGCGGCCCGGACAAAGCAAGCCCACCGAGAAAACCACTGACGGAAGATTCTGGCGTATTCAGATCGGCATCCGCATCTAACCAGACTATGCAAACCTCGGCATGATGCTTTACCAGGGCGGGCAGCGTGGCCAGTGATACGGCACACCGGCTGGTGGCCGCCACGGAAAAGGCGCCGGACGCGAACACGGCGTCAAAATATCGCTGTGCCGCGCGCAGATCGGGCATGGCTGCATCCAGCTCCTCGCGCCAGCCCAGGTTCAGCGCCGGCTCGGGTGTGCCAATAAGCGTTGGCGGTTGGCCAGTACAGCAAGCCAGCGCGTCACCGATAGCTTTGGCGGCAGGAATGGCAAGATCGTTATGATCGCCGGCACGGCCCTGAAAAACGGTACAGGCAACGTTTTTTCCAGTCATCAGTCTGCTCCTGTTAAAAGACAGGCGACGTCCGCTTTCCGGAGTGACGCCGGAGAAAGGTAAACATAAGACAACGGAGAAAGTGAAACAAGCGTGAAAAGCGTTTGTGCCAGGCAGCGCCTGAACGCTTTTCAGGGTACAAGCGAAGAAAGGTAAACCTGAGACATCGAGGAGACGGCGCGATAATGAATAGCGTCTGTTTCTTACAGAGCGCGAATGCTTTTCAGGGTACAAGCGAAGAAAGGTAAACCTGCGCCATCGAGGCGACGGCGCGATAATGAATAGCGTCTGTGTCTTACACAGCGCGAATGCTTTTCAGGGTACAAGCGACGAAAGCT
>DOOK01000361.1 GCA_003512805.1 Erwinia sp.
CAACCCGCCCGCACCGTTAGTTTCTTGCCCAAGCAGACCGTTTGCCAGCGGGATAACTTCATCCTTCAGGCGTGCATCCAGCAGCCCTACCCGAAACTGCGTGGTCACGTAGTCAGCGTCTTTCAGCGCCGCTTTACGATCGAGTGTCAGATGAACCTGCCAGTCCAGACCGGCCGCCGCAATCATACGCTTAGCCATATTGCCGACGATTTCCATTTTCTCGGCACCGTCCGCAATATCGACCAGCCAAAGCTCTGCAATGGGCAGTCGGTCTTTACGCAGGATCAGCCCTTCGATCAGTTCCGGGGTATAGCTGGATCCGCCGCCAATAGTGACAATCTTTATTTTGTTTTGCATATAAAAAGCACCTTGTTAACTAGCGGACAGACAGAGGGTGAGCTGAAAGCAGATAGCCGTGCCCCTCACCGCATGGATGATGGAAAGTGGGATAAGCCTGTGGGCCTTATTAACGCTGGCTGTTTAAATAGTGATATACCGCGCCCGTCAGCCCGGCGCTGTTGCCGTGGCAGGCTATGGCGACAGGGACCGTCAGTCCGTACCAGGCCAGATGTGCGTTAACCTCATCAATAAATCCCGGCCGTTCGGTAATACCGCCGCCAAGGAATATGCATTCCGGATCGAACAGGTGCGCCAGGTTATAAATTCCTGAACAAAGATCCTGATAAAATTGCGTCACCAGCCGCACGCACATTTTATTTCCCTGGTCATAGCCAGCGAATATCTCTTCGCCCGTGATCTCTTCCAGCGGCCTGTCGCTGATGACCGAATAGCGCCGCCGAAGTACTGCCAGCGTGCAGTTTTCATTCATGGTATAGCTGTTCAGCCGCCCCGCCCCCGGGCGTTCGCTGAGCAGATAGCCAAACTCGCCCGCCCGGAAACGGTGCCCGCGCACCAGCTCCCCGTTGCAAAAAAGCGCGCCACCGATGCCCGTCCCAATGGTCATCATCAGAAAGTCCCGCATCGTTTGCGCCTTGCCCAGCCAGCGCTCCGCCAGCAGCGCGCAGTTAGCATCGTTCTCAACGCTCACCGGCAGGCCCGTTTTAGTTTGCAGCCACGCCTGTAAAGCAAAGCCGTCAAAATCGCGCAGGGAACCGCCCATGGTAATAAAGCCCGTGTAGGGATTAACGTAGCCGGGCACGCTCAGGGCAAGGGCTTCGCAATCGACATGATTTGCCAGCCACGCCTGAATCGATGACAGGATGTGCTCGCCGGAAAAATTCGGGATCGCCGTTTTTTCCTGAGCAAGGATCTCGCCCTTTTCGTTCAGCACGCCCATTTTTAAGGTGGTTCCACCAATATCGTAAGCTGCTATTTTCATCGTTAACTCTGACTTAGTGGCGGGCGATACTGCTCTGCCCGCCTGGTCCTTGCGACACGCCGGATTTAAAGCACTTCACCGTTTGAGGAAATCACCTCTTTATACCAGTCAAAGCTTTTCTTTTTGGCGCGGGATAAATCACCGCTACCGTCATCGCTGCGGTTGACGTAAATAAAGCCGTAGCGCTTGTCATACTGTCCCGTCCCGAAAGAGACGCAGTCCAGACAGCCCCAGGGCGTAAAGCCCATCAGATCGACGCCATCTTCCAGCACCGCTTTTTTCATCTGCACGATGTGCTCGCGCAGGTAGCTGATACGGTAGTCATCGTTAATCTCGCCGTTCTCTTCAACCTTATCGAACGCCCCAAAGCCGTTTTCCACAATAAACAACGGTTTCTGATAGCGCTCATAGAGTACGTTAAGCGTATAGCGCAACCCGACGGGATCGATCTGCCAGCCCCAGTCGGAAGCCTTCACGTGCGGATTTTTGCGGCTGCCGGGGAACGCTTCCAGCGGCGTGTCATCGGTCTGCTGTGCGGTCGCGTATTCCACCGCATTACTCATGTAGTAGCTGAAGCCCAGATAATCAGTACAGCCTTCCCGTAGCGTCTGCTCGTCTTCTGGCGCCATCTCAATAGTAAACCCACGCTGTGCCCATTCTTTATGAATCCAGGCAGGATAAGCCCCGCGCATATGGACATCGCCAAACAGGTAGCGTTGCTGCATCGCTTTGTGCGCATACATCACATCATCGGGATGACAGGACCACGGATAGAGCGGCACCATCGCCAACATGCAGCCAATTTTAAAATCTGGATTGATGGCATGGCCCAGCTTCACTACCCGGGCGCTGGCGACAAACTGATGATGCAGCACCTGATACATGACTTCTTCGGGCTTTTCGTGGTCGGTAAAAATCACGCCGGAGTTACTGTAGCCATACAGCGGCTTGCGCCAGTTGCGCTGGTTGTTGATCTCGTTAAAGGTCATCCAGTATTTTACTTTGTGCTTGTAGCGCTTGAGCACCACCTCGCTATAGCGCACAAAAAGGTCAATCAGCTCCCGGTTGAGCCAGCCGCCATACTGTTTAACCAAGTGCAGCGGCATTTCGAAATGCGACAGGGTGATTACGGGTTCAATACCGTGCTTTAACAGCTCGTCAAACACATCGTCATAAAATTTCAGCCCCGCTTCGTTAGGCTCAACCTCATCGCCTTGCGGAAAAATACGCGTCCAGGCAATAGAGGTGCGGAAGCATTTAAAGCCCATTTCCGCAAACAGCGCGATATCTTCTTTGTAGCGATGGTAAAAATCCGTGGCGAGGTGGTTAGGATAATTTTTTCCGGCAATCACGCCATCGGTAATCTCCCTGTCAACGCCGTGCGATCCGCCCGTTAGCACATCGACAATGCTCGGCCCTTTACCGCCCTCTTGCCAGCCGCCTTCAACCTGATGCGCAGCGACGGCGCCGCCCCATAAAAAATCAGCGGGTAATTTCTCAGACATAATGGTTCCTTTTCAAAGACTACTGCGTACGGGTTTTCGTTAGCGTCTGCACCTCACGATGCAGGTAGATAATCTCTTCCACCAGTTCGCGGCAGAGCATCGCGTTCATCAGATGATCCTGCGCATGAACCAGGATCAAATTGACCGGGATCTTGCCGCAGCCTTCATCCGCACCGATCAGCTCGGTCTGGATCCTGTGCGCCTGGCGCACGGCTTTTGTCGCCTCCTGCAGCAAGGTTTCCGCCTCTTCCCAGCTGTGCTTTCGCGCTGCCTGAAGCGCCAGCATGGAAGCAGAACGAGCCTCACCTGCATGGATAATCAGCTCCATCACGGTAGTTTCCATATCTTGTGTTGCATCCATCAGTTGGTCTCCTCAGCCAGGGTCGTGTCGGCCATTTCCGCTTCCTGTTGCAGCAGCTGGCGCTCGTACATTTTGAAGAACGGGTAATAAATTAACGTGGACAGCCCAATCAAAAACGCGACCAGCACGACGGCGCGCCAGTCCCAGCCGGTGGACCAGGCAGCACCAATCGGCCCGGGAGTGGTCCAGGGCGCCAGTGAAATCGCATGATTAATCAGGTTGGTGCGCGTCGCCGTCCAGGCGATAACCGCGTTGACCAGCGGTGTGGTGACAAAGGGAATAAACAGCAGCGGATTCATCACTACCGGCGAGCCGAAAATAATAGGCTCGTTGATATTGAACAGGCCGGGAACAAAGCCCAGTCGGCCGATAGAGCGTAAATGGGCGGACTTACTACGCAGGTACAAAATCACCAGACCCATCGTTGCACCAGACCCGCCGACGGTAATAAAAAACTGCCAGAACGGCTCGACAAACACTTTGGTGACCTCTTGCCCGGTATTAAGCGCTTCCTGATTGATACCCAGATTAGCCAGCCAGAACGCCTGAAGCAGCCCGCCGACGATCGCCGCGCCGTGAATGCCGGCAAACCAAAGCAGATGGCACAGCAGCACGGCTATCAGTACCGCCGGCAGAGAATCCGCTGCGGAAAGGATCGGCGCGAACAGAGCCATAATCGCCTGCGGCAGGAGCAGCCCAAAATGGCTCTCCATAAACAGGTTCAGCGGATAAAGCGTGAGGAAAATAACCAGAATCGGGATCAGCAGATCGAAAGACTGGCGGATTTTAGGTGGGACCTGCTCGGGAAGCTTAAAGCCAATATTGTGCTTCGTCAGCAGATGCATGACTTCGGTACAGTACAGACTAATCAGAATGGCGGTGAAAATACCCTCACCGCCCAGCGACGCTACCGACAACGCACCGTCTTTTTGTGGGGCGGCGACCACCAGGAATGTCATCAGCGAGAGCAGCGCGGCCATCAGGCCGTTAAGTTTGTAGCTTTGCGCCAGGTTATACGCGATAGCACTGGTGATGAAGACCGCCATGATGCCCATCGTCATATTGTACGGCATCATCAGCTGGTCATTGTATTGCCTGACCATGCCCAGCCACCATTTTGCAAAAGCCCACTGGCTGTTTTCGCTGAAGGGTGGATGAGAAAACAACAGCATAAAGGAACCTACAATTAAAAACGGCATGGAAGCGATAAAGCCATCTTTAATAGCGACAACATGTCTTTGTGAAGATAAGCGCGCGGCTACCGGACTGATACGATTTTCAATTACCCCAAACAGTGAATCGGCCAGTGTGCTCATTATGCCCCCTGATGAGATTCAATAAGCGACAGGGCGGACTGCAGAATTTTTTCGCCGTTGAGCATGCCATAATCCATCATGTTAATCACGGCGACCGGTTTATTGTGCTCGCCCGCGTATTTCTGAAAATCATTCAGCTTATATTTAATTTGCGGCCCCAGCAGGCAGCAGTCAAAATCCCCAATGTTTTCGCTAAACTCCTCCATCCCAACCGCTTGAATTTTCGTATCAATGCCGAGTTTAACGGCGGCTTTTTCCATTCGCTGCACCACCATGCTGGTGGACATGCCTGCTGCACAACATAATAAAATCTTGATCATAAACCCCCCTTTGTTTTCTGAACTTTTACGCGCCAATTGCTGCATCTGCAACCGGTTACAGATTATGTTTCTCTTTTTTGTGATCCATCACCCAATCAGTCAACTCTCTATTTAATGCTTAAAGCAAAATAATGTGAGACCGGTTACATATTATTATTATATGCTCATCAACACTCTATTTACCGTACAGAAACTATCGGGTTTTAGATCCACCTGATAAAAAATTGCGTGTTTTAACTGCTGCGTTTTTGGTTACAATAAGCGGCCGATACAGGAAGGAAACTCTCCATGATTACGATGCTGGATGTAGCCAGGCGTGCTGGTGTCTCAAAAGCGACCGTTTCTCGCGTGCTGGCCGGTCATGGCTATGTGTCCAAAACGGTGCGGGACAAGGTGATGAGCGCCGTAGAGGAGATGGGCTACCGGCCTAATTTGCTGGCGCGTAATCTGGCGACCAACCGCAGCCAGAGCATCGGTTTGATGGTGCCTAATACGCTTTACAACGGTCCTTTTTTCAGTGAACTGCTTTATCAGGTGGCGACGCTGACCGAGCAATTAGGTTCTCAGCTGGTGCTGGCCGACGGTAAGCACACGGCGGATCAGGAGCGCCAGGCCATCAATTTTCTGATCGACAGCCGCTGCGACGCGCTCATCATTTATCCGCGATCGCTCAGCGTGGAAGAGATCGACCAGCTGATCCCGACGATCAGCAAGCCGATGCTGGTGCTGAACCGTCGATTAAAAACGTTTCCGCATTATGCCGTCTGTGCCGATCATGAAAACGATACGTTCCAGGCGGTGGATTATCTGATTAGCCAGGGGCATCGGGAAATCGCTTTTATCAAAGGAATGGAGGGGTCGCATACCGGCCTCAGCCGACTCAAGGGTTATCTGTCCGCGCTCAAACAGCATAAGATTACGCCGCAGCCTTCGCTGATGCTGGAAGGCGGCTGGACCAACGAGAGCGGCAGGCTGGCGGCGTGCGAACTGCTGCGACGGGACGTGACGTTTAGCGCTATCGTTGCCAGTAACGATGACATGGCAATTGGCGCTGCCTGCGCGCTTAACGCCGTAGGGTTAAGGGTGCCGGATGATGTTTCGCTGCTTAGCTTTGATGATATTCCTGTTGCCGCCTACCTGACACCGGCGCTCACTACCGTCCGTGTGCCGGTTGCTAAGATGGTATCCAGCGCGATGATGCAACTGGCGAAAATGCTGGATGGCGAACAGGTCGGGCCGCTGGCCCTAATGCCGGGCGAGCTGATTCGACGCCAGTCGGTGGGGATGGGACCTTACGGGTCAGGTAGAACAGATGTGAAGCCTGTCGGGCCAGAGCCTCACAGCCAGACTGAACAAAGGTGAA
>DOOK01000363.1:0-410 GCA_003512805.1 Erwinia sp.
CGTCAATGTGACCGTCAATTGAGATGCCATTGTCATCATAGAAAGCCACCAGTTTGCCCAGCTTCAGCGTACCGGCCAGCGAGCAAACCTCGTGCGAGATCCCTTCCATCATGCAGCCATCGCCCATGAACACATAGGTGTTATGATCGACAATATTGTGGCCCGGACGGTTGAACTGTGCGGCCAGCGTGCGTTCAGCGATGGCCATCCCCACCGCATTGGCAATCCCCTGGCCCAGTGGGCCGGTGGTGGTTTCAACGCCGGCAGTATAGCCGTATTCCGGGTGACCTGGAGTTTTGGAATGCAGCTGGCGGAAGTTCGCCAGTTCAGCAATCGGCAAATCGTAGCCGGTGAGATGCAGCAGGCTGTAAATCAGCATAGAGCCGTGACCGTTGGACAGCACGAAGCGG
>DOOK01000363.1:557-9975 GCA_003512805.1 Erwinia sp.
CCGTTGGACAGCACGAAGCGGTCACGATCGGCCCACTGCGGGTTGGTTGGGTTATGGTTCAGGAAATCACGCCATAACACTTCGGCAATATCCGCCATGCCCATAGGCGCGCCCGGGTGGCCGGATTTGGCTTTCTGTACAGCATCCATACTTAATGCGCGAATGGCGTTCGCAAGCTCTTTACGAGAAGACATGTTCTACTCCAGGTCGGATTAAAGGCTTCGCCGTCCTTAACCTATTTTAATCAATGAGTTATCAGGCAAAGCTGCAAAAGACGACCCTCAATGTACATGAAAGCGCAGCCGAATGTACATGGTGAAAAGTGCAAAAAAACAGGCTCTTGCTTGCTTTTTTCAGAAGTTGGAACTATGCATTAGCACACAGGAAGTTAACATAGCGCCCTACTTATTCCCTGCCTTTAACGGCAGGTGTTTGTTTTTATTACCTTGTTACTAATGGACAGAATAATGAAACTCCCCGCTTCCCTGATGGCACTGGCCGTCGCTACCGCACTGACCGGCTGTCAGAATTTTGACAGTAATGCCCTGATGCAGTCCGGCGCCCAGGCTTATCAGGCCGCCTCGCTCAGCGATGCGCAGGTAAAAGAGCTCAGCGTAAAATCGTGTGAAAAAATGGACAGTGAAGCGCAAATTGCGCCAGCCGACAGCGTTTACACCCAGCGTCTGAACAAAATCGCCGCCGCGCTTGGCGATAACATTAACGGCACGCCCGCCAACTATAAGGTTTATTTGACGAAAGACGTCAACGCCTGGGCGATGGCCAACGGCTGTATCCGCGTTTACAGCGGTCTGATGGATATGATGACGGATAACGAAGTCGAAGGCGTGCTGGGGCATGAAATGGGTCACGTGGCGCTGGGTCATACCCGCCGTGCGATGCAGGTTGCTTACGGAACAACGGCAGCACGTACTGCCGCCGCCTCCGTTGGCGGGATTGCCGCCACGCTGTCACAATCGCAACTGGGCGACCTGGGCGAAAAACTGGTTAACGCACAGTTTTCGCAAAAGCAGGAGTCTCAGGCGGACGATTACTCGTTTGATCTGCTGAAAAAACGTGGCGTCAGCCCGCTGGGTCTGGAAACCAGCTTTGAAAAGCTGGCGAAACTGGAAGGCGGCAATGCCAGTACCATGTTCGATTCCCACCCTTCTTCCGAATCCCGCGCGGAGCATATTAAAGCGCGTATCCAGGCCGGAAAATAAGCCTGAAGAGGCCAGCCTGAAGGCTGGCCCTCTTTCAGTACTTACTCGCCTTTATTAACGGCCTGAACGTGCAGCATATCCAGCGCCAGCGTGGCCGCCGCTAGCGCGGTGATGTCAGATTGATCGTAACCCGGGGCGACTTCTACCAGGTCCATCCCCACAATATTCAGCCCCTGCAGACCGCGCACCAGTTTGGTTGCTTTGTCCGAGGTCAGGCCGCCCACAACAGGTGTACCGGTGCCCGGCGCGTGGGCCGGATCCAGACAGTCAATATCAAAAGTCAGGTAAACCGGCATATCGCCAACGATCTCTTTTACCTGCGCGATAATGTCGTCCACGCTACGATCGTTGATCTGCGCCGCATCCAGCACATTGAAGCCCAAAGAGGCATCGAATTCGGTGCGAATGCCGATCTGTACCGAACGCGATGGGTCAATCAGTCCTTCCTGCGGCGCGGTATAGAACATGGTGCCGTGATCAAATTTTGGCCCGTTGGAATAGGTATCGGTATGGGCATCGAAATGGACCAGCGCCATTTTGCCGAAATGTTTTGCGTGTGCGCGCAGCAGCGGCAGCGTGACGTAGTGGTCGCCGCCAAAGGTCATCATGCGCTTGCCGTTAGCCAGCAGCTTTTCCGCGTGGGCCTGTAATTTATCGCTCATATCCTGCGAGTCGCCAAAAGCGTAAACGAGGTCGCCGCAGTCAACCACGTTCAGACGCTGACGCAGGTCGAAATTCCATGGCCAGCGGCAGCCTTCCCAGGCCAGGTTAGTTGAAATCTGACGGATTGCACCCGGGCCCAGACGGCTGCCGGGACGACCGGATGTGGCCGCGTCAAACGGTACGCCGGTAATCACCCATTCGGCGTCACTGTCGTACGGCTGAAAGTTAACCGGAAAGCGCATAAAACCAAAGGCATTGGAAACCAAAGAGTTATCGTACTGGTTACCCAGAGTATTATACATAAGCCCCTCTCTTGCTGTCGGCCAGGCTGGCCTTGCTGTTATAGCTAAAAAAAATCCCCGTCGCGTCGTTAGGCCCGACGAGAAAGGGATTGGGTTCAGGTTGCCGGGCGGAGAACGCGCCGCCCGGCCAGGCGACTACGACTTACTCATCTTCCAGATAAGTGTAGCCGTAGAGGCCCGCTTCAAACTCGGCGATAAATTGCGCGCGCAGCTCGTCGTCCAGATCGGATTCGGCAATCTGCTTGCGGAAATGCGTCAGCAGCTCTTTTGGATCCAGCTGCACGTATTCCAGCATATCCGCCACGGTGTCGCCTTCGTCCGACAGCTGCACATCAACACGGCCGTCTGCATAGGCATAAACATCAACCGCTTCGGTATCGCCGAACAGGTTATGCATATTGCCCAGAATTTCCTGGTATGCGCCGACCATAAAGAAGCCCAGCATCGGCGGATTCTCTACGTCGTACTGCGGCATCGGCATGGTGGTGGCGATACCGTCGCCGTCCACATAGTGATCGATGGTACCGTCAGAGTCACAGGTAATATCCAGCAGCACCGCGCGGCGTTCCGGCTTTTTGTCCAGTCCTTCCAGCGGCAGCACCGGGAACAGCTGATCGATACCCCACGCATCCGGCATGGACTGGAACAGCGAGAAGTTGACGTAAATCTTATCCGCCATACGCTCCTGCAGCTCGTCGATAAGCGGACGGTGCGCGCGGTTACCCGGATCGAGATGTTGCTGAATATAGTTACAAACGCTCAGATAGAGCTGCTCTGCCCAGGCACGCTGCTCCAGATTGTAAATCCCCTGCGAGTAACCGGTATGGATATCAAACAGATCCATCTGGCTGTCGTGCAGCCATTCGCGCAGCGAGCGGCGATTGGCCGGCTCGTGCATCTCCTGCCAGGTATTCCACAGGCTGATAATCGGACGAGGCGCATCTTCCGGCGGCGATTGTGGCGTAATAAACTCGTTACGTTCTACGCCAATAATATTGGAAACCAGCACGGTGTGATGTGCGGTGACCGCACGTCCCGATTCGGTAATAACCGTCGGATGCGGCAGATTGTGTTCTTCACAGGCGTCGCCGATAGCCCAGATAACGTTGTTGGCATACTCGTTCAGGCCATAGTTTACCGAGCAGTCGGACTGTGAACGCGTACCTTCATAGTCCACGCCCAGCCCCCCACCCACGTCGAAGCACTGAATATTGACGCCCAGCTTCGCCAGCTCAACATAAAAGCGGGCCGACTCGCGTACGCCGGTCGCGATATCGCGGATATTCGCCATCTGCGAGCCGAGATGGAAGTGCAGCAGTTGCAGGCTTTCCATTCTTCCGGCTTCACGCATGATTTCGACCAGCTTCAGCACTTGCGTAGCCGACAGGCCGAACTTGGATTTTTCGCCACCGCTGGACTGCCATTTGCCGGAACCCTGTGAAGCCAGACGCGCGCGGATACCGAGACGCGGCACCACGTTCAGGCGCTCTGCCTCTTCCAGCACCAGCTTCACTTCCGTCATTTTTTCCAGCACCAGATAGACCTTATGGCCCATCTTTTCGCCAATCAGCGCCAGACGAATGTATTCACGGTCTTTGTAGCCGTTACAGACGATCACTGAACGGGTCATGCCCGCGTGCGCCAGCACCGCCATCAGCTCCGCTTTGGAACCGGCTTCCAGCCCCAGCGGTTCACCGGAGTTGATCAGTGATTCGATAACGCGTTTGTGCTGGTTAACCTTGATCGGATAAACCAGGAAATAGTCGCCGCGATAGCCATAAGATTCCCGCGCGCGTTTGAACGCCGCGTTAATAGAGCGCAGACGATGTTGTAAAATTTGGGGGAAACAGAACAGCGCAGGCAGGCGTTGCCCTTCGGCCTCACGCTCTTTAACCAGTTTCGCCAGATCGACACGCGCTTCAGGCACGTCCGGATCGGGGCAGACGCTGATATGACCCAGCTCATTGACGTCATAGTAATTATTGCCCCACCAGGCAATATTGTAGGTGCGCAGCATTTTGCTGGCATCTTGATCGCTCATGGCCACCTCCTGCATTGAGCGGAGTACACCGTGTTCGCCTGCTGACGAACCCTTAATCATCTTGCTGTCGTCAGACATCGCGAGCCTCGAATTTCAATGATGCGGAACAGTTAACTACTATCGCAGGGAAATCCCGCGACAACAACCCATCGACTACCGGGAAGCCCAGCATAAAACGCTGGAACACCGTACCAGGCGATATAAGAAGTATAACATTAAACACGTCGCGGACTCCGTCACCCAGCTTGCGCTGAGGCAATGAGAAGAGGGAGATTATCGACCAATGCCGGCATCACGACCGGCGCTACATCGGCATGGCACCCATGCAGGGACAGGGGACAGGAAGAGTCTGTGCGCGCCGGAATGGCGCAATGAACCGGTTGCGATCATGACCGTATTCAGCTCCGCTTGGGAAACCGGGAGGAAAAGGCCAGCGAAAAGTCCCTCGCTGACGCGCCTGCCGCTGATGCCAACAAGCCGGCTTACAGCAGCGGCGTTTTATACAATCAGCACAGCAGGAATGCAAAATTTAAATGTAAGGAACAGAGAGGAGCGCGGTAATTTTTACAAAATTCGTGGGTTGTTTCCGATAAAAAATGCTGGCAATCTGTTTAACGAATAACCTAAAATAGCCGTCCAGATGTTAATCCATCTATACCGGTTAACTTCTAAGCGTCTTAAATCAAATTATTGTACTGCTCATGGCTTTGCCTGAGGGGGCGCAGAGAGGAAACCGTTTCTTTTTAGCGCTATGCAGTCGATCCCAACCCGTTTCAGTAAGGTAAAGAATAAATGGCTAAACACCTTTTCACCTCTGAGTCCGTCTCAGAAGGCCATCCCGATAAAATCGCCGACCAGATCTCTGATGCCGTGCTGGATGCCATCCTTGAGCAGGATCCTAAAGCCCGCGTCGCCTGTGAAACCTACGTAAAAACCGGCATGGTGCTGGTCGGTGGTGAAATCACTACCAGCGCATGGGTAGATATTGAAGAGATTACCCGCCGTACCGTGCGTGAAATCGGCTACGTGCATTCCGATATGGGCTTTGATGCCAACTCCTGCGCGGTCCTGAACGCCATTGGCAAACAGTCGCCGGATATTAACCAGGGTGTGGATCGTGCCGATCCGCTGGAACAGGGCGCGGGCGACCAGGGCCTGATGTTTGGCTATGCGACCAACGAAACCGACGTGCTGATGCCTGCGCCGGTAACCTATGCGCACCGCCTGGTTCAGCGTCAGTCTGAAGTCCGTAAAAACGGTACGCTGCCGTGGCTGCGTCCGGATGCGAAAAGCCAGATTACTTTCCAGTACGATGCGGGCAAAATCGTGGGTATCGATGCGGTAGTGCTTTCTACCCAGCACTCGGAAGATATTGGTCAGAAAGATCTGCAGGAAGCGGTGATGGAAGAGATCATCAAGCCGGTTCTGCCAGCAGAATGGATCAACGCCGGCACTAAATACCATATCAACCCAACTGGCCGTTTCGTTATCGGTGGCCCAATGGGTGACTGCGGCCTGACCGGTCGTAAAATCATCGTTGATACCTACGGCGGCATGGCCCGTCATGGCGGTGGCGCGTTCTCCGGTAAGGATCCGTCAAAAGTTGACCGTTCCGCAGCCTACGCCGCGCGTTATGTGGCGAAAAATATCGTGGCCGCTGGCCTTGCCGACCGCTGTGAAATTCAGGTGTCTTACGCTATTGGCGTAGCAGAACCGACTTCCATCATGGTAGAAACCTTTGGTACAGAAAAAATCTCTACCGAACAGCTGACGCTGCTGGTACGCGAGTTCTTCGATCTGCGTCCTTACGGCCTGATCCAGATGCTGGACCTGCTGCACCCGATCTATCGCGAAACCGCTGCTTACGGTCACTTTGGTCGCGAGCACTTCCCGTGGGAAAAAACCGACAAGGCTGCACAGCTGCGTGAAGCCGCTGGCCTGAAGTAAGGTTTTACCTATTGCACTAAGGGCACCTATAGGGTGCCCTTTTTGCTGTCTGCTGGCTGGCGGATTGGTAAACTCCGTGTACACTTCGGCAGGCTTTTGATGCGTAAATGTTAACGGTTACATCCAGAAACATCACGCAGCATCGGATAATTAAGAATTTCCAGCCTTAACAAGAGTAGCGAGAATGCGCTATTTTCAGCGCTGTCCGATAGAGTGCCAGCAGGGAACCAGGAGAAGCTATTTAGTGCTATGCCTGAACGGTTATAAAGCGTAAGCGCGTATGAAAACCGCTGTTTTCAGAAAGATCTGGTGTGTAACCGGTTACACCATGTGATCGCCCGCACAGTCTTTCGCGCCGGGTTTTTTTAACATTTATAAAAACAATATACAGTACCACTAATATGGAGGCTTCATGCCTGATAATAAGAAACAGAGCAGAACATCCAACAAGGCGATGACCTTGTTCGTATGTTTACTCGCCGCACTCGCCGGCCTGCTTTTCGGGCTGGATATCGGCGTGATTGCCGGCGCTTTACCTTTCATTGCGAAAGATTTCAACGTGACTGCCCACCAGCAGGAATGGATCGTCAGTTCAATGATGTTCGGTGCCGCCGTCGGCGCTGTGGGCAGCGGCTGGATGTCCTCTTACCTCGGTCGTAAAAAAAGCCTGATGATTGGCGCCGTGCTGTTTGTTATCGGCTCTCTGTGGTCAGCCATGTCGGGAAATGCGGATATGCTGATTGTGGCACGCGTGCTGCTGGGCCTGGCCGTCGGCGTGGCTTCCTTTACCGCTCCGCTTTACCTGTCTGAAATCGCACCAGAAAAAATTCGTGGCAGTATGATCTCCCTGTACCAGCTGATGATTACCATCGGTATTCTGGGCGCTTACCTCTCCGATACGGCGTTCAGCTACACCGGCGAATGGCGCTGGATGCTGGGCATCATTACTATTCCGGCTGCCCTGCTGCTGTTCGGCGTCTGCTTCCTGCCTAACAGCCCACGCTGGCTGGCGGCGAAAGGTAACTTCCGCGATGCACAGCGCGTACTGGATCGCCTGCGTGATACCAGCGAGCAGGCAAAGCGCGAGCTGGACGAAATCCGTGAAAGCCTGAAGATCAAGCAGTCCGGCTGGAATCTGTTTAAAAACAACAGCAATTTCCGTCGTGCGGTCTGGCTGGGTATCCTGCTGCAGGTTATGCAGCAGTTCACCGGCATGAACGTCATCATGTACTACGCGCCAAAAATCTTTGAAATTGCTGGCTTTACCAATACCACCGAGCAGATGTGGGGCACCGTTATCGTTGGTCTGATCAACGTACTGGCGACCTTTATCGCTATCGGCCTGGTGGATCGCTGGGGCCGTAAGCCAACCCTGAAGCTGGGCTTTTTGGTGATGGCCATCGGTATGGGCGTACTGGGTACCATGCTGCATATCGGCATTCACTCTGCCGGCGCACAGTACTTTGCTATCGCTATGCTGCTGATGTTTATCATTGGTTTTGCGATGAGCGCCGGTCCGCTGATCTGGGTTCTGTGTTCCGAAATTCAGCCGCTAAAAGGCCGCGATTTTGGTATCACTGTTTCCACGGCAACCAACTGGATTGCCAACATGATCGTTGGGGCAACCTTCCTGACCATGCTGAATACGCTGGGCAACGCTAATACCTTCTGGGTCTACGCCGGCCTGAATATCATCTTCGTTATTTTGACTATCATGCTGATCCCGGAAACCAAAAACGTTTCTCTGGAACACATTGAGCGTAACCTGTTAAGCGGCAAAAAGCTGCGCGACATCGGTCAGCGCGACTAAGCATTGCTGGCCGGGGTGACCCGGCCAGTTTCATTGAATTCCTCCCCTCTCTCGTCGTATCCTCTACACCATGAAACCCCTCCGAATTCCGATAGCGCTACAGCAGGCTGTAATGCGCTCGCTGCGTGAAAAACTGCAGCAGGCTAATCAGCACCTTGAGCGTACCTACCCTGAACCAAAACTGGTTTATCAGCAGCGCGGTACGGCTGCAGGCACCGCCTGGCTGGAAGCCTGGGAAATCCGCCTGAACCCGGTTCTGCTGCTGGAAAATCAGGAGTCTTTTGTCAATGAAGTGGTTCCGCATGAGCTGGCGCATCTGCTGGTATGGAAACACTTTGGCCACGTAGCGCCACACGGCAAAGAGTGGAAATGGATGATGGAAAGCGTGTTGAATGTGCCCGCCCGACGTACCCACCAGTTTGCTATCGAATCAGTACGCCGCCGCGCTTTTCCCTATCGCTGTGGCTGCCAGCAGCATCAGCTGACCGTTCGCCGCCATAATCGGGTGACGCGTGGCGAAAGCGAATATCGCTGCGTTCACTGCGGTGAGAAGCTGCAGCCCGGCACATTTTCCGCTGCGTAAAAACTGGTACGGCGCAAAAAAAATAGCGCTAAAGCACGGGACGATTTCGTGTTATCTGGCGCTTCTGCTACTCTCGACGTTTCATTGTCTGACAGAAAATCGAATATGTTACGCAAAATCATTGGCTGCTTTTCTTTACTGACCGCCTTCTTTGCCCACGGGTTAAGCCTTAACAATTACCATCAGAATAATTTCGGCCAGGCGAAAGCGTATGCCGCGCAAATCAATGCCGATGCGCCTGGTTCTTTCTACTGCGGCTGTAAGATTAACTGGCAGGGAAAGAAAGGCGTGCCTGACCTCGCTTCCTGCGGCTATCAGGTACGTAAAAACGCTAACCGCGCTAACCGGATTGAATGGGAACACGTTGTGCCCGCCTGGACCTTTGGCCACCAGCGCCAGTGCTGGCAGGACGGTGGCAGAAAGCAGTGCGCCAAAGATGCGGGTTATCGCCGTATAGAGTCTGATTTGCATAACCTGCAACCTGCCATCGGTGAGGTTAACGGCGATCGCGGGAACTTCATGTATAGCCAGTGGAACGGCAGCGAGCATCAGTATGGTCAATGCGAGATGAAAATCGATTTCAAAAATAAGCAGGCTGAACCCCCGGCCCGCGCACGCGGCGCCATCGCTCGTACGTGGTTCTATATGCGTGACCAGTACCAAATCGCCATGTCAAACCAGCAGACTCAGCTGATGACGGTCTGGGACAAGCAATATCCGGTCACCGCCTGGGAGTGCGAGCGTGATAACCGCATCGCAAAAGTTCAGGGCAACCATAACCCTTATGTACAGCGTGCTTGCCAGCGGTAAAATCCGTGGCCTAAACTGAACAACATGTTTTGGCCGCCCTGC
>DOOK01000320.1 GCA_003512805.1 Erwinia sp.
CGGCATTCCTGCTGAACCGCTCTTCCGATCTGGCTCTGAAGTAACGCTGCGTGCGCTGGAGCTGGGCGCGGTGGATTTTGTTACCAAGCCGTCGTTGGGTATTCGTGAAGGCATGTTGGCCTACAGCCAGATGATTGCCGATAAGGTTCGGGCTGCGTCAAGGGCGAAGCTGCACGTACGTCGAGCGCAGTCCACACCGGTCATGCTGAAAGCCGGCCCGATGTTAAGTAGCGAAAAGCTGATTGCCATCGGAGCGTCGACGGGCGGAACGGAAGCTATCAGGCATGTCCTGCAACCGCTGCCAGCGACCAGCCCGGCGCTGATGATTACTCAGCACATGCCGCCAGGTTTTACCCGCTCTTTTGCCGAAAGGCTGAACAAGCTGTGCCAAATCACGGTAAAAGAAGCGGAAGATGGCGAACGCGTGCTGCCAGGCCATGCTTATATTGCGCCAGGCGCGATGCACATGGAGCTGGCGCGTAGCGGCGCAAACTATCAGGTGAAACTGCACGATGGCCCACCGGTCAATCGTCATAAACCTTCGGTAGACGTACTCTTTAAATCAGTTGCGCAGCATGCCGGTCGTAACGCCGTTGGCGTGATCCTGACCGGAATGGGCAACGATGGTGCTGCAGGCCTGCTGACCATGAACAAAGCAGGCGCGTGGACCATCGCCCAGAACGAAGCGAGCTGTGTGGTATTTGGTATGCCCCGCGAAGCCATTGCGCTCGGGGGCGCCAGTGAAGTGGTGGATCTCCACCAAATCAGCCAGCACATGCTGGCAAAAATTAGCGCCGGACAGGCATTACGTATCTAACGCAGCGCCCGTCCCGCGGGGCTACATAAACAGGAGTAATTATGGCTGACAAAAATATGCGGTTTCTGGTGGTCGACGATTTCAACACGATGCGTCGTATCGTCCGTAACCTGCTGAAAGAGCTCGGCTTCAATAACGTTGAAGAAGCAGAAGACGGCGTTGACGCGCTGGCTAAACTGCGTGCCGGTGGCTTTGACTTCGTGATTTCCGACTGGAACATGCCAAACATGGATGGCTTGCAGCTGCTGCAAACCATTCGTGCAGACGGCACGCTCGGCAAACTGCCGGTGCTGATGGTGACAGCCGAAGCCAAAAAAGAGAACATTATTGCGGCTGCTCAGGCGGGTGCCAGCGGCTATGTCGTTAAACCTTTTACTGCAGCAACGCTTGAAGAAAAGTTAGGCAAAATCTTCGAAAAGCTGGGTATGTAAGGAGCCGAGATGAGCGTAATTCCGAAACCAAATGCCGATGCGTCCGCGCACGACATTATCTCCCGAATTGGTTCGCTGACGCGGATGCTGCGCGACAGCCTGCGCGAGCTGGGACTGGATCAGGCCATTGCTGAAGCGGCGGAAGCCATTCCCGACGCCCGCGATCGCCTGGACTACGTAGTGCAAATGACCGCTCAGGCGGCCGAACGCGCGCTGAACTGCGTGGAGGCTTCACAGCCGCACCAGACAGAAATGGAGAATGGAGCTAAGGCGCTGAAAGTCCGTTGGGATGAGTGGTTTGAGAATCCTATCGAACTGGCAGATGCCCGCTCGCTGGTTTCGGATACCCGTGGTTATCTGGAATCGGTGCCGACGCATACGGGCTTCACCAATGCTCAGCTGATGGAAATCATGATGGCGCAGGATTTCCAGGACCTGACCGGTCAGGTTATCAAGCGCATGATGAATGTTATCCAGGAAATTGAGCGCCAGCTGCTAATGGTGCTGCTGGAAAACATGCCGGAACAGCCTGCACGTCCGAAGAAAGATGCGGACAGCCTGAAAAACGGCCCGCAGATTAACGGTCAGGCACCCGGCGTGGTGGCTAACCAGGACCAGGTCGACGACCTGCTCGACAGCCTCGGGTTTTAAGTTTGTCTCTCTGCTCAGGGCCGATCTCTATCGGCCCTTTTTTGCTATTACCTGAATAACCCCCTTTTTACGCGTTTACTCGCGGCATCATCCCTGCGCCTTTTTGGCATTCTAATCGCATTCATTCCGTACTCCAGAAATTCCTTGAGGATAGCCTGTGTCTGGTGATAGCGAAGAGGAAAAGACCGAATCCGCAACCCCCCACCGACTTGAAAAAGCACGAGAAGAAGGGCAGGTTCCGCGATCGCGAGAACTGACCTCGGTGCTGATGCTGGTGGCGGGATTAGGGATTTTGTGGATGGGCGGCGAAAGCATGGCCCGCAAAATCGGTAAGCTGCTGGCTCAGGGATTAGTGTTCGATCATTCGGTGGTCAGTGATACCAGCCAAATGCTGCGTCTGATTGGCCGGCTCTTCGTGCAGGCGGTATATACGCTGTTGCCGATGATGGCAGGCCTGGTGCTGGTGGCGATAGCCGCGCCGATGCTGCTGGGTGGCGTGCTGATCAGCGGCAAAGCGATCAAGTTCGATGTTGGCAAAATGAATCCCATTAAAGGATTAGCCAAGCTGGTGTCGGCGCAGACCGCGACGGAGCTGGCAAAATCGATTTTAAAAGCGGTGCTGGTTGGCTGTGTGACCTGGATGTATGTCAGCCATAACTGGCCGGCGATGATGCGTCTGATGAGCGAATCGCCCTATACCGCCCTGGCCAGCTCGCTGAACATGATCGCGATGTGCTGCGTGTTGGTGGTGCTGGGGCTGTCGCCGATGGTGGGCTTTGACGTGTTCTGGCAGCTGTACAGCTACTACAAAGGGCTGCGCAT
>DOOK01000193.1:0-556 GCA_003512805.1 Erwinia sp.
GCCGGTATAGGTAGCCGGGTTAGAGCGCGGAGTACGACCGATAGGGCTTTGGTCAATATCAATAACCTTATCGAAATGCTCCATACCGGTGATGTCACGATAAGGGGCCGGTTCGGCGATGGTTGCGCCGTTCAGTTGCCGCTGGGCGATAGGGAAAAGCGTATCATTAATCAGCGTTGACTTGCCGGAGCCGGACACCCCGGTAATGCAGCTGAACAGACCAACCGGTAGCGTCAGCGTCACATCCTTCAGGTTGTTGCCTTTTGCGCCGCTCAGCTTCAGCACCTTGCTGGCATCGGCCTTGACGCGCTCTTCCGGCACCTGAATACCGCGCTCGCCGCTCAGGTACTGTCCGGTAAGGGATTCCTTAACCGCCATAATATCGTCGACGGTGCCTTCCGCCACAACCTGACCGCCGTGCACGCCCGCGCCTGGCCCGATATCGATCACGTGATCGGCAGCACGGATCGCATCTTCGTCATGTTCCACCACAATCACGGTGTTACCCAGATCGCGCAGATGCACCAGCGTTTCCAGCAGGCGCTCGTTGTCGCGC
>DOOK01000193.1:646-4849 GCA_003512805.1 Erwinia sp.
CTCGTTGTCGCGCTGGTGCAGACCGATAGACGGTTCGTCCAGCACATACATCACGCCAACCAGCCCGGCCCCGATCTGGCTCGCCAGGCGGATACGCTGCGCTTCGCCGCCCGACAGCGTTTCGGCAGATCGGGACATTGACAGGTAATTCAGACCGACGTTAACCAGAAACTTCAGGCGATCGCCAATCTCTTTCAGCACTTTTTCAGCGATTTTAGCGCGCTGGCCGCTCAGCTGCATGTTCTGGAAGAACGCCATTGCATGGCCGATGCTCATATCCGAAATAGTCGGCAGCGTGGTGTTCTCAACGTAAACGTGGCGCGCTTCACGACGCAGGCGCGTCCCTTCACAGGTTGCACAGGCACGGTTACTGATAAATTTCGCCAAATCCTCGCGCACCGCAGAGGATTCCGTCTCTTTGTAACGGCGTTCCATGTTATGCAGCACGCCTTCAAACGGATGACGACGCACGGACGTGTCGCCGCGATCGTTAATATATTTGAATTCAATGCTCTCTTTGCCGGAGCCGTACAGAATGATCTTACGCGCTTTGTCGTGCAGCGAGTCAAACGGCGCTTCGACGTCGAAATCCAGGTGCTCAGCCAGCGAGCGCAGCATCTGGAAGTAGTAAAAATTACGGCGATCCCAACCACGGATAGCGCCGCCAGCCAGCGACAGCTCCGGGTTCTGCACCACCCGATCCGGATCAAAATATTGCTGCACGCCAAGACCATCACAGGTCGGGCAGGCACCGGCCGGATTATTAAATGAGAACAGGCGGGGTTCCAGTTCCGTCATGCTGTAGCCGCAGATCGGGCAGGCGAAATTGGCGGAGAAGATCAGCTCTTCCGCCTGTTCATCGTCCATATCGGCAATCACGGCGGTGCCGCCGGAAAGCTCCAGCGCCGTCTCGAAAGACTCCGCCAGACGCTGTTTCAGATCTTCCCGCACCTTAAAGCGATCCACCACCACTTCGATGGTATGTTTCTTTTGCAGCTCCAGCTTCGGCGGATCGGAAAGGTCGCAGACTTCGCCATCGATGCGCGCACGGATATAACCCTGCGAGGCCAGGTTTTCCAGCGTCTTAGTGTGCTCGCCCTTACGCTCTTTAACGATAGGCGCAAGCAGCATCAGGCGGCGGCCTTCCGGCTCCGACAGCACGTTGTCCACCATCTGACTAACCGTTTGTGCCGCCAGCGTAACGTCGTGATCCGGGCAGCGCGGTTCGCCTACGCGGGCAAACAGCAGGCGCAGGTAGTCATGGATTTCCGTGATGGTACCGACGGTAGAACGCGGGTTGTGCGAAGTTGATTTTTGTTCAATCGAAATGGCGGGCGACAGCCCTTCTATATGATCGACATCCGGCTTTTCCATCAGCGAGAGAAACTGACGCGCATAGGCAGAAAGGGATTCCACGTAGCGGCGCTGCCCCTCGGCATACAGCGTATCAAACGCCAGCGAGGACTTACCCGAACCCGACAGGCCGGTGACAACGATCAGTTTGTCGCGCGGGATGATCAGGTTGATATTCTTCAGATTATGGGTGCGGGCACCCCGTACTTCTATCTTATCCATTCACAATTCCCGGATTAACACGGACATCACCATGCCTGTCCGGCACGGCCAGAATTAAGCCTGTTAGTATGGCACAAAAAAAGCTGAATGGATATACAGTACTTTGCTGTATAATACGTCACGGGATCCTGGCGTCGCCAGATAACAGCGGGTCATTTTGCGATCCATCCCGAGCCCCCCGCCGAAAGGATGTGCCTGAAAGAAAGCCTTTGCGATCCGGCTCTGAAACCCGGATCCGAAGGTATAATCTGTGGGTAGGGCGTGTTAGAATTTCATCCTTAAGCTAAGAACATTTATCGGAGAGACGAACATGGCCAGCAGAGGCGTAAATAAAGTAATCCTGGTGGGTAATCTGGGTCAGGATCCGGAAGTCCGCTACATGCCGAATGGCGGCGCCGTTGCCAACATTACTCTGGCCACGTCTGAAAGCTGGCGTGACAAGCAGACCGGCGAAACCAAAGAGAAAACGGAATGGCACCGCGTGGTGCTGTTCGGTAAGCTGGCGGAAGTGGCCGGTGAATATCTGCGCAAAGGATCTCAGGTCTATATCGAAGGGGCGTTGCAGACCCGTAAATGGACTGACCAGGCAGGCGTAGAGAAGTACACCACTGAGGTTGTCGTTAACGTTGGCGGCACCATGCAGATGCTGGGCGGCCGTCAGAGCGGCGGCGCAGGCGGTGGTCAGAGCCAGGGCGGCGGTCAGGGCAACAACAACGGTTGGGGCCAGCCTCAGCAGCCGGCAGGCGGCAACCAGTTCAGCGGTGGCCAGCAGCAGTCTCGTCCGCAACCGCAGCAGAACAGCGCGCCAGCAGGCAACGAGCCGCCAATGGATTTTGACGACGATATCCCGTTCTGATTATTGCCACCGGGCCACGGCCCCTGCAGGCTAAAACACCAAGACCCCGTTTATACGGGGTTTTTTTATGGTCGCAGCGGTACCATCTGGCAGGCTTCTGGTGCTTCTGGTGCTTCTGGTGCTTCTGGTGCTTCTGGTGCTTCTGGCTGTGCTAATTCTTCAGGCTCTTTGATTCTTTTTGCACTTCTTGTTCTTTTGGTTCTTTTGGTTCCTCGAACCCTTGTGGCCTTTTTGACCTTTTTGACCTTTTTGACCTTTGGCTCTTCTGGCTCTTTTAGTTCTTCACATTCTTTACCGCGGGCTTATCGGCCAGAAAGTAGGCTCTGAACTATCGTGCCCGGTTGCTGTAGCGATTCGAGCCATTAATCGCCTGCCTCAGCCGCCGCCGATGAAACGCAGCTAAACGGCAAAGCATGGTCTTGCCAGCAACCACAAACTGACTGTGATTTTAACTGTTTTCAGGAAAGCCCAGCGGCGCTAAAAGCGCGCTAAGCTTTATGCCAACGCGCAGGCGGCCCCGAAATAAAAAGGTCGCCTCTGCTATAGCGAATGGCTTAAACAGGAATATGACATGGCGATAATTCAGAACACCGTAACCGAAAGGGGTGCTTCTCCGTTTATTGCGGACTGCACCCTCAAAGATGTCATCCTGCCAAACGGTATCACGCTGCGCGTTGCCGTTATGGGGCAGGGGAAGCCTTTAGTGCTTCTGCATGGGCATCCGCAAAACCATCTTGTCTGGCGGAAAATCGCGCCGGAGCTGAGCCAACAGTTTACGGTGATCATGCCGGACCTGCGCGGCTACGGCGACAGTGACAAACCGGAAAGTGACAGCGAGCACCGTCGCTATAGCAAAAAAGTCATGGCGGAAGACGTGGTGCAGCTGATGGCAGCGCTGGGCTATCAGCGATTCGCCTTTGTCGGCCACGACCGGGGTGGTCGCGTCGGTCACCGGCTGGCGTTGGATTACCCTGAACAGGTTGAGCGCTGCGTGTTTATCGATATTGCGCCGACCGCGACTATGTACGCGCTGACGGATAAAACGTTCGCCACGCGTTATTTCTGGTGGTTCTTTTTGATCCAGCCTGCGCCGCTGCCGGAAAAAATGATCGGTAACGATCCGGCTTTTTTTCTGCAAAAGCATATTGAAGGGCAGCTAAAAACGCCTGACGCCATGGAGCCGGAAATTTTTGCCGACTATCTTCGTTGCTATCAACAACCGGCGATGATCCATGCTGCCTGTGAAGACTACCGTGCTTCGGCAACGGTCGATCTGGCCGATGATGCGGCAGACAGCGATAAGCGAATCAGCTGTCCTTTGCTGCTGCTGTGGGGTGAAAAAGGCACGGTCGGCCAGCTTTATGACGTTATCGCCACGTGGCGAGAGAAGGCGCATATCGTCAGCGGGCAGGCTTTACCCTGCGGCCATTCGCCGCAGGAGGAGAAGCCCACAGAGATGCTGGCGGCGCTATTGCCTTTCCTGACCGATAACAGTGGTGACCAGACGACAAGATCGTCCTGATAAAGACAGGCGATCGGTTTTCGGAGCGGGTGGCCTTGCTACATAAGACCTTTTTCGGTCTTACGTAGCGGCAGCCAGGCTGCCCGGATACCCTCGTCGACCATAAACCGGGTGCCTGTACAGCCGCATACTTCGCCAGAGGCGACAAAGAACGACGTCAGCTTAGCCGGATACCTGCGTCGACCATAAACTGGGCGCCTGTACAGCCACGAACCTCATCAGAGGCGATAAAGAACGACGTCAGCTTAGC
>DOOK01000226.1:0-6021 GCA_003512805.1 Erwinia sp.
AGAAGGGCTGGAGCACGGCGGCAGTGAACATGAAATCCACGTCGATGCGGCGCTGCGTGAAGGCGCGTTACGCTCTCTGGATCGTATGCTAACCTTTGCTGCATCATTAAAATAACGCCTGTTTTCAGGTACAAGGTGCCAACATGGATTTTTTCAGCACGCAAAATATCTTAGCCCATATCCCTTTAGGCGCGGGCGGCTACGATCTTTCCTGGATTGAGGCAATTGGGACGCTGGCAGGTCTGCTCTGTATCTGGCTCGCCAGCCTTGAAAAAAACATCAACTACGTTTTTGGTTTACTTAACGTCACGCTTTTCGCGGTAATCTTCTTCCAGATCCAGCTTTATGCCAGCCTGTTGCTGCAGATCTTTTTCTTTGCTGCCAACGTCTATGGCTGGTACGCCTGGACGCGGCAGACCAGCGATAATCAGCAGGCGTTGCACATTCGCTGGCTGGGGCTGCCGAAAGCGCTGGGCTGGACGCTGTTCAGCGTAGTGGCGGTCACGCTGATGACCCTTTACATCAATCCGGTCTTTGCCTGGCTGACGGAGATTGCCGTAAAGCTGATGCAGACGCTGGGACTGGCGGTGGCGATGCCACAGCTGCAGCCGGACGCTTTCCCATTTTGGGATTCCTGTTTGCTGGTGTTGTCGGTGGTTGCGATGATTTTAATGACGCGGAAATATGTGGAGAACTGGCTGCTGTGGGTGGTGATTGATGCGATCAGCGTGATGGTTTTTGCTCGTCAGGGCGTCTACGCGATGTCACTGGAATACGCTATTCTGACGCTGATTGCCCTGAATGGCGCCTGGCTATGGATTAAAAGCGCCCGCAGGCAGGCGCTGGCTTAATCAGTGGTGATGGTGAGCGTGCTCGTGCCCCGCTTTTCCCCATGACAGCTCGCAGTCGCCATCGTCACAGCTTTCGTACTCCATTTGCACCGTAGCATGTTCAATCTGATAGTGTTCATGCAGATAGTCATGAATACGGTGCAGCAGGGCGTCATGATCGTAAGGCGGGATCACCTGCGTATGCAGCGTAATCACGGGTTTTTCACCCACCAGCCACAGATGAACGTGATGCACGTTGCGTACTTCAGGAATATCACGCGTTAACGCCCGCTTCAGCTTCTCTACATTCAGCTGCGGCGGCGTACCTTCCAGCAACTCATGAAAACTCTCTTTTAGCAGTGCCCAGGCGCTACGCAGCACCAGAACCGACACCAACAGCGACAAAATCGGGTCAATCGGCGTCCAGCCGGTAAACATAATAATCAGTGCGGCGGCAATGGCGCCGACGGAACCCAGTAAATCGCCCATCACATGCAGGGCGGCGGCACGAACATTAATGTTCTTCTCTTCGCTGCCGTGATGCAGTAGCCAGAAAGAGAGCAGGTTGGCCAGCAGGCCCGCCACGGCTATGCCCAACATAAAGCCCCCGGCAACGGGTTCAGGATGCATAAAGCGTTGCACGGCTTCCCAGACGATCAGCGCCGTGATCGCTATCAAAGCGATAGCATTGACGAAAGCGGCCAGCGTGGTCAGCCGCAGCAGGCCAAAGGTATGGCTCGCGTTGGGCTTGCGGCTGCCAAACTGCACGGCTAAAAGCGCCATTAACAGCGCGGCGGCGTCCGTCAGCATATGACCGGCGTCGGCCAGCAGCGCCAGCGAGCCGGAAAGCAGGCCGCCAACTACTTCTGCGACCATAAAAACGGCCGTTACCAGAAAGGCGGCCAGTAAACGATTGCGGTTTCCACCGCTATGAGAATGCGAGTGCGCCATAATTATCCATGTTTTCAATAAACCTGCTTTATTATATCAAGAAATAATGCGTCTCCGTGACGAGGTTTTTATTACGGATACGCAGTTTTACCCTTTACAGCGCCCAATAAAAAAGGAGAGCCTTAGCTCTCCTTTTTCTTGTCCGGCGGTCAGCTTACTGTGAGGTACCGTCGGTTTTTCTGTCGGTACCCGGG
This sequence comes from Erwinia sp., assembly GCA_003512805.1. Lineage (GTDB taxonomy): Bacteria > Pseudomonadota > Gammaproteobacteria > Enterobacterales > Enterobacteriaceae > Erwinia. Next base: position 1,976 of record DOOK01000226.1, read on the forward strand.
CCTACTTTCTGGTTAATGTCCGGACACTTACCATCTTTACACTGGGTATTTTTGTCGATCTCATCCGCGGTCATTTTCTTGGCATGGTGAGTCTTTTTCGCGTGATGAGTCGTTTTGTGTTGCGTGGCGTCGCCAGTGTTATTGATATCGTTGTTGTTAACTTTGTTCGGCGCAATGTTCTGTTTCGCGCCGCCTGCAGCCGCACCGGCGTCTGCCGCCTGGTTAGCGGTGCCGTTATTGCTTCCCTCTGCCATAGCGGAAGCGCTGCCCAGAGCCATTGCTGCTGTCAGGAAAACGATTGCAAACTTTTTCATCATCTTACTCCGTTAATTTTTTTGCGTCTTGGCGAACCAAACCCTGCTAAAAAAGCGGTTTGCATAAATGGAAGAGAGTACCTCTTCTTACGCAGGCGATACGAGAGGATAAAGTCCGCGATCGCCGGGCGTTTTTTTTAAGTATCAACAGGTAAAAGTGTAGTAAAAAGCGCGAAAACGGCAACTCATACTGATAATAATTTGCGCAAAGTCGATTTACAGGGTGGGGCACACGCGATAAATTGGTTCTGATGCGCCTGGTGTGCAGTACGGCTCAGTAACTATCTGGAAATATTATGAATTATCAGAATGATGACTTAAGAATTAAAGAAATAAAAGAACTTTTACCTCCCGTTGCGCTGCTCGAAAAATTTCCTGCCACGGAGACGGCAGTTAAAACTGTCGCTGATACCCGCCAGGCCATTCACCATATCCTGCAAAAAAAGGACGATCGCCTGCTGGTGGTGATCGGCCCCTGTTCCATTCACGATACCGGGGCGGCAAAGGAGTATGCATCCCGCCTGCTGAAGCTGCGTGAAGAGCTGAGCGACTCGCTGGAAGTGGTGATGCGCGTTTACTTTGAAAAACCGCGCACAACGGTCGGCTGGAAAGGGCTGATCAATGATCCTCATATGGATAACAGCTACCAGATCAACGACGGTCTGCGCATTGCGCGCAAGCTGCTGGTGGATATCAACGACACCGGTCTGCCGGCGGCGGGCGAGTTCCTGGATATGATCACGCCGCAGTACGTGGCCGATCTGATGAGCTGGGGGGCGATTGGCGCCCGCACCACGGAATCCCAGGTACACCGCGAGCTTTCTTCTGGCCTTTCCTGTCCGGTGGGTTTCAAAAACGGCACCGATGGCACCATTAAAGTGGCGATTGACGCGATTAACGCTGCCAGCGCCCCGCACTGCTTCCTGTCGGTAACCAAATACGGGCATTCTGCCATTGTGGAAACCAGCGGCAACGGTGATTGCCACATTATTCTGCGCGGCGGTAAAGAGCCCAACTACAGCGCGCAGCATGTGGAAGAGGTGAAAGCAGGGCTGGCGAAAGCGGGCCTGGAGCCGCAAATTATGATCGACTTTAGCCATGCTAACAGCAGCAAGCAGTTTAAAAAGCAGCTGACCGTGGCGGACGACGTGGCGCAGCAGATCGCGGGCGGCGAAACAGCGATTATCGGCGTAATGATCGAAAGTCATCTGGTGGAAGGGAATCAAAATCTGGAAAGCGGAGAGCCGCTGGTCTACGGCAAGAGCGTGACGGATGGCTGTATCGGCTGGGAAGATACCGAAACCGTATTGCGCCAGTTAGCGCAGGCAGTGAAAGCGCGGCGCGGGTAGGCTCGCAAACGCGACATAAAAAAATCCGCCTTTCGGCGGATTTTTTCAGAGGGGATTACTTCGCTTTACCCTGGTTGGCTACGGCGGCGGCTTTAGCCGCGATCTCGTCCGCATCGCCCAGGTAGTAGTGTTTGATTGGCTTGAAGTTTTCGTCGAACTCATACACCAGCGGCACGCCGGTTGGGATATTCAGTTCCAGGATCGCCTCTTCACTCATATCATCCAGATATTTCACCAGCGCACGCAGTGAGTTGCCGTGTGCGGCAATGATCACTTTTTCGCCTTTCTTCATGCGAGGCAGAATAGACTCGTTCCAGTAAGGCAGTACGCGATCGATGGTCAGCGCCAGGCTTTCGGTGGTTGGCAGCTGCTCAGCGGTCAGCGCGGCGTAGCGTGGGTCATGGCCAGGGAAGCGTTCGTCAGCGCGATCCAGCTCCGGTGGTGTAACCGCAAAGCCGCGACGCCACTGCTTAACCTGCTCATCGCCATATTTCTGGGCGGTTTCCGCTTTGTCCAGACCCTGCAGCGCACCGTAGTGACGCTCGTTCAGGCGCCAGGATTTTTCAACCGGCAGCCAGGCCTGATCCACTTCGTCAAGAATGTTCCACAGCGTGTGGATGGCACGTTTCAGCACGGAGGTATAAGCGAAATCGAAGGTAAAGCCTTCTTTTTTCAGCAGCTGACCCGCCGCTTTCGCTTCGGTACGCCCTTTATCTGACAGATCAACATCGTACCATCCGGTAAAGCGGTTTTCGTTGTTCCACTGGCTTTCGCCGTGACGTACCAGAACCAGCTTAGTTACAGCCATAGCTTAACTCCTTAATAATCTGACGTTTCTAAGATAACGGAAAGCGAAAATTGCCGACGCAATTTTAACTGGCCATTACCATAGCGGAAATCTTCGCGGCACGTAAGCCTGCCGCAGGTGCGATGCACGTTTTTCATGCGCTTAATCAAAGCGGCGTCAGGCGATAACGCGTTTCTGACTGATACGATTCACCTGGCTTCAGCCAGCAGTCGGGCTGCGGCCATTCAGGATGATTAGGCGAGTCGGGTAAAAACTCGCTCTCCAGCGCAATACCCTGAAAGGCAGTATAGACGCCCTGCTCACGAGCCGGGGTGCCTTCCAGATAATTCCCCGAATAGAATTGCAGCGCGGGGGCGGTGGTAAACACGCTCAGCTTCAGCCTGCCATCCGCTGACCACAGTTCGGCATCCGGCTGTTGGTCGTCGGCACCGTTCAGCAGAAACGCGTGATCGTAGCCTTTCACCGCGCGCTGATCGTCATCCAGCAGGAAGTCCTGGGCCACCGTTTTGATTTCTCTGAAGTCAAAACCGGTGTTGTTGACGTCGGTCAGCGGCCGGTTGGGAATGCCTTCACTGTCCACCGGCAAATAGTGGTCTGCACGCAGGCGCAGGCGATGATGACGGGCATCATTATGTTCGGCATCAAGATTGAAATAGGCATGGTTGGTCAGATTCACCGGACAGGCCTGATCCACCGTAGCGTGATAGCGGATAGTGAGCGTATTGTCCTCTTCCAGCCGATAGAGCAGGGTGACCTGCAAATTGCCCGGATAGCCCTGGTCGCCGTCGGGCGAGTCCAGCTGGTAGGTCACTTCCTGACCGGTCTGGCTGACAATCTGCCAGCGACGAGCGTGAAAGCCTTCTGGCCCGCCGTGCAGCTGGTGCTTGCCCTGATTGGCTGCCAGCTGCCAGCGCTGTTCGCCTGCGGCAAAGGTGGCGTTAGCGATACGGTTGGCGTAGCGGCCCACCGTTGCGCCCAGGTAGGCCGTCTGATGAAGGTAAGCAGATGGCGTGGCGCAGCCCAGCAAAGCTTCACGCACGCTGCCGTCTTTCATCGGCACTCGGGCAGAAAGCCAGGTTGCGCCCCAGTCCATAAAGGTCGCGACCATGCCACCTGCGTTGCGTAGCGTAGTAATGCGCCAAGGCTGGCCGTCCGGCGCCTGGGAAGGACTCAGCATGGGCCGGCTCCTTCTGAGGCTTTGCAAACGTAAAAGGTTTCTTTAATGCCGGATTGCGCTTCGTACTGCTCCGCTACGGCCGCTTTTACGCTGTCGACCAGATCCAACGGCATCAGCGCGACCACACAGCCGCCAAAGCCGCCGCCGGTCATGCGCACGCCGCCGCGATCGCCCAGGCTGTTTTTCACAATGGTGACCAGGGTATCGATTGGCGGCACGGTGATTTCAAAATCATCACGCATGGAGGCGTGAGATTCCGCCATCAGCACGGCGATACGCGCCAGGTCGCCTCTGGCCAACGCGTCGGCGGCTTCCAGCGTACGCGCATTTTCGGTCAGCACGTGGCGAACACGTTTGGCCACCAGCGGATCGAGTGCCTGTTCCTTCTCAGAAAATTG